>CASFRI010000001.1 GCA_949297055.1 uncultured bacterium
AATCTTTCGGTGTTTGTTTTGAAACGGAAGATGGAAATATTATTTTTTCTAGCGATTTTATTACTGAATATACAACCGCTTCGCCCTATCATTTAGATTTACCTGCATTAAGTGAAATAAGTGAGCAAAAAACTTTGCTTCTCATGTGCGAATCGATGCATAGCGATCATCAAGGTTACACTTCACCAATGCATCATATTTCTCCTCTAATCGAATCTTCTTTTAGAGATTCAAAAGGAAGACACTTCATCGCTATTTCTAGTCAAAATATGTATCATATGCAAGAAGTTTTTGATCTTTCGATCCAATATGGTAAAAGAATCGCGTTTTACGACAAATTAAGCGAAGATATCTACAAATTAATTCTTATTTCTAATCCTTTACTCGCAAAAAGAATACGTCTTTTAGATTTAGAAGACTTAGTGAGAGTAAGAGAACAAGACATCGTCATCTTAATGTGTGGTATGGGCGATAAACTTTATCATAAAATCGATAAACTCATTTCTCGTACGAACGATGATAAGCGTCTTTTCATCAAACCTAGCGATACGTTCGTCTTCGCATGTCCTGCTAATTTAAATAATGAAATTCTTGCTACATCTGTCATCGATAATCTATACCGTACGGACGCCGATATCATTAATATTACACGTAAAAAACTTATGACAATGCATGCCTCAGAAGAAGATATTAAAATGCTTCTTTCCATCTTAAAGCCAAAATATTATTTACCTATCAAAGGCGAATATCGTCATTTGATGAGCAACGCAAAAATCGCTGTAAGTATGGCTATTAATTTAGGTCATCAAAACGTTTTCTTACTAGATAATGGTGGTTTAATTACGATTAAAGATGGAAACTTAGTTTCCATTCAAGATGAGGCGATGGAAGTTTCTTCGACTTTAGTCGATGGTTTAGGTGTAGGTGACGTCGGAAAACGAGTCATCGACGAAAGAATGAATTTATCAAAAAATGGTTTAGTTGTATGTAGTATCGCCATCGATAAGAAAAAAGGTTTAATTCTTTCTAACCCAAGTGTCGAAATTAAAGGTTATACGACATCAAGAAATTTAGAACTTATGAAGAAAAATATTACGCAATTATTCGTCGATGAAATTTCTAAAGCTTTAGAAGCTGAGGTTAGTGATGAAGAAGAAATTATCACGAGCGTGAAAGATCGCATCAAATATTTCTTAAGACACGATAAGGGTTACGTTCCTACAATTATTCCCATTATCGACTTCATCGCTTAAAAAAAACATTAATATAAGTTTTTTTCTCCTCTTATTTTTTATACAATAAAAATATGCAAATGAACGAAGTTAATGAAGGAAAAAAAGTAAAAATTTTTAAAAAAGTCTACATTCGTTTTGCTTTAGGCTTATTTTTTTCCTTATTAGCTATTTCGATGTGTTTAAATGTTGGACCTATCGCTACTTACGCAAATTATGGTTTCGCTTTCTTATTTGGCGTATTTTTCTTCGTTCCTTGGGCGCTTTTATTCGTTCTTGGTTTCTATTTGATGTTTTTTAAGAAAACGAAGAAAAAACATCATAAATTCCCATATGTTATGGGGTCGATCGTCTTAATTTTAGGACTTTTAATTTTATTGTCCCTTGTCGCTAATGGCGACGTCGACATGAATTTTTACGATGAATTTATGCTCGCTTTGAATCCTAATGGTGAGATGGTTTTACCTTTAAAAGTTTTCAATTTAGCTTTGGGCGGGGGAATTATCGGTTATTCTTTTGCTGGTTTGCTAGCCTCTTTTTTAACTCTTATTGGTGCCTATGCGATTGACATTCTTACCATTTTATTAGGCTTATTTATCTTTGCTTTACCTTTTATTATTAAAGCGGTGAAGAACGCAAAAATGAAAAATAAAAATGTTAAACCTAATGAAGAAAAAAATATCGAAAATAAGGAAGAAGGTATATCTTTAACTTACGAATATTCGACGACTTTAAATGAAAGATTTAAAAATGATACAAATTTACATAGTACAAGTTACGATTTAAGAAGAGAAGATGAGGAGGTAGACAAGATGGATAATTTAAAAATGGATGAAACGTCTTTTAAAGAAGAGAAAATTGAAAATGATTATAAGACTAGAAAAGAAGCTTATAAAGAAGAAATCCCTACTTATATCGTTAGAGATGATAGAGGTTTAACTAAAGCTCATCTATTCTTACCTGATAGCCATCGTCCAATTTATCAAAACGAAGAAGTAAATGTAGCTCCTATTCACACAGTTAAAGAAACATTTAACGCTTCTAAAGAAGAAGTTACTAAGCCTATCGCTAATGTTAGTGATCGCTATCAAGAACAAGAAATTAATGTTATTCCTGAAGAAACTTCTTCTATTCAAAATAGCATTAATGATGTTACTTCGCCTGCTGTAGAAGAAATAAAAACCCCGTTAGTGAATAATCCAGTCGAACACCTTTTTACTTCGAAAGTTGAACAAGCAGAAGTAAAAGTATTAACTCCTCAAGGTCTTGAGCCGGAAGAAACGATAGAAAATAATAATTTAGGTCAACCGAAAGCTAAACCGCGTAAGCCTTATGTTTTCCCTGATATTTCTTTATTAAATGATTACGAAATTCAAGATGCAATTAATAAAAACATCGAAGTTAGTGAAGAAAGAATGCAAAAGATGAATGAAATTATCGAAGATTTGCATGTTGGGGCTAAAATTGTCGGTTATACGATTGGTCCTTCCATCACTAGATTCGACGTTCAAACGAACCGTGACGTCTTAGTTTCTAACGTCGAAAGAATCGTTCGTGACTTATCGATTAGATTAGACGGTACTTTATTAAGATTTGAAGCTATTGTAAGAGGTAAATCAACTTCCGGTATAGAAATGCCTAATGCGAAGACGACGATGGTTTCATTTAAAGAAGTTTTCAATAACTTAGAGCCAGTGGATGGTTATAAAAATCGAATGTATATTCCTTTTGGTAAAGATATCACTGGCAAAGTCATCGGGGCGAACGTCGATGAATTCCCTCATTTCCTCGTCGCTGGCACGACAGGTTCAGGTAAATCGATTTATATGCATTCAGTCATTTTATCTTTAATTATGCGTAATAGACCTGAGGATTTAAAATTATTGATCATCGATCCAAAACGTGTCGAAATGTCTAGATATCGTGATTTACCGCATCTTCTTTGTCCGATTATTACTGAACCAAAGCCAGCTAAAGTAGCGTTTGATCGTCTCGTCGATGAAATGGAAAGACGTTACGATTTATTCGCAGATAGTGGCTCATCTAACATCAATCAATATAATGAATACGCAAAAGAGCATGGTTTAGAACCATTACCGTCCATTCTTGCTATCGTCGATGAATACGGTGATCTTGTTCAAACAGTGAAAGATATTCAAAGCCCTGTCTTAAGATTAGGCCAAAAATCACGTGCGAGTGGCATTCATATGCTTATCTCCACTCAAAGACCAGCGGTCAATATTATTACTGGTGATATTAAAGCAAATATTCCAGTTAGAGTAGCTTTGATGACTTCTAGCGCCACAGATTCGGTAACGATTATTGGTGAAGGCGGAGCTGAATTATTACTTGGAAAAGGTGATATGTTAGTGGATTGCTCACTCATTTCAAGAAGTGGAGTTACGCGTCTACAAAGTGCTTTCGTCGATAATCATGAAATCGCTCGTGTCGTCAAATTTATCAAAGATCAAATGGAGCCTCAATATGATCCTAATTTCTTAGATTTAGAAGAGAAGAGCCAAGATAATTCTGATTTTTCTCAACTCCCAGGTCATAGCGGTGGTGAAAAAGGTCAAGATGACTTATATGAAGAAGTTGTGGAATATGTTAAAACGCGCGAATATGCTTCAATTTCTGGCATCCAACGATACTTTAGTATCGGTTTTCCACGAGCTGGAAAATTATTCAATCAATTGCAAAGAGATGGTATCATCGCTCCAACGAGCGATTCACCATCGAGTTCTAAGGGGTGTAAAGTTTTAATTAAATCTTCGATCGTCATTCCTGAAGATGAAGAAATCGATGTTAATTCTACTTATAAAACAATCGACGATATGAATAATAAATATGGGGATTAAAAATGATTGGTATCGATATTACTCACATTTCAAGATTTGAAAATAATCTTCATTTAGCAGTAAAAATTCTTTCAAAGAAAGAAATTGAAGAATTTAATCTCGTTAATAATCAGGCTCAATATCTTGCTTCGCATTTTGCTTTAAAAGAAGCTTTTTTAAAAGCTCATAAAATTGGGCTTGGTGGAATTGATTTAAGAAAGATTGAAATTGGTCACGAACGTAGTGGCGCGCCTTATATAATTGTTGATGAAAGGAAATATGATGACGTCTCTTTATCGCACGATTTAGATATGGTCATCGCTATTGTGAACGTATGAAAGATACATTTTTTAAAGCTAAACTTATCGATTGGCAAAAAATTCGTGTCGCTTTGTTTTCTAATGCGGCAAAAGAGGATGATACTAAATTTTGGCTCATCAAAGATTTTTACGAAACGATTCCTTTAAAATTAGAAAAAACTTCTTCTTTAAGTGGTGTGTCTTATTTCGTCTTATCTTCACCTAAAATATTAGATTTAGGTCATTTTTATGAAATCCATATTCTAAATTTCGGAAAAGATGTTTTAGATGTAAGCGATGCGATTTACTTCGACGATTTCGATCATTTATTTACTTACAACGGTGATGACTTAGGTGCAAGATATACGAAAAATAAGACAACTTTTAGACTTTGGGCACCTCTTTCTAGTGCTTGTTTTTTAAAATGTCGTAAAAAAGAAGATGACACTCCTTCGTATCATTTGATGAAAAGAGACGTTAATGGGACTTATTTTTTAACTTTAGAAGGTGATCAAGACTCTTTGATATATACTTATATAGTCGTAAATAATGGTGTCATTGTTGAATCGATTGATCCCTATGCTTTTTCAAGTCTCGCTAATGAAAAAGCAAGTGTCGTCGTCAATATGGAAAAATATGTTCCTAACTTCCATGACGATAAACTTCCACCTTTTAATTCTTATAGCGAAGCAACAATTTATGAGGCTCATGTAAGAGATTTGACAATCTCTAAGATGACCGATATTGAACATAAAGGTAAATTTTTAGGTTTAATCGAAGAAAAAAGAAAAACATTAGGTGGAAATCCTGCTGGTTTCGATTATTTAAAATCTTTAGGATTTAGTCATCTGCAATTTCAACCTTTACAAGATTATAAGACGGTCGATGAATTAGATCCTAATAAGCTATATAACTGGGGTTATGATCCAAGACAATATTTTGCTTTGGAAGGAAGTTTTGCCACTGATCCAAACGACGCCTATAAACGCGTGAATGAATTTAAAGACGTCGTTGCTAAATTCCATAACGTCGGCATAAGAATAAATGTCGATGTAGTTTATAATCACCTTTATGAAGGTGATTCTACAAGTCTAGATAAAATTGTGCCAGATTATTTTTATCGTCATTTAGACAATGGAAAACTTTCGAATGGTTCAGGATGCGGAAACGATTTCGCTAGCGAAAGACCGATGGCAAGAAAACTTATCATCGATTCTATTTTATTCCTTATCAAATATTACCATATCGATGGTTTAAGATTTGACCTTATGGGCTTATTAGATGTTGAAACGATGAATTTACTCACAAGTGAAGCAAAAAAACTTAAAAAAGATTTCATGATTTATGGTGAAGGCTGGAATATGCCAACACCGATCTTAGAAGAAGATAGAGCGCATCATGGAAATGCCGCTAAGATGAAAGATATTGCATTTTTTAATGATGCTTTTAGAAATATAGTTGGTGGTGGAATTGGTTACGATCTAAGAAATAAAGGCTATGCCTTAGGTGAAGAATCATACCGTGAAGGCTTCAAGTTTGCTTATCTTGGTTCTTGCTTAGAATACTGTTATCATCAAAGATTTATAGACGCGAATCAATCTTTAAATTATGTCGAATGTCACGACAATGAGACATTTTATGATAAATTAGTGGCTTCATTTAGCGATGAAGATGACGAAAATCATCTTCTTTCACGTGTGAGAATGACTAATGCCATCATCGCTTTAGCGTTCGGTGTACCTTTTTTCCATATGGGGCAAGAAATCGGTCAATCTAAGAAAGGTAACGGCAATACTTATAATGCAGGTGACAAATATAATCGACTAGATTATAAATTATTAGATGAACGTCAAGAAATGGTAAGACATTTTAAAGATATTTTAACAATGCGTAAATCTTTAAAAGAATTACAAACTTACGCTCCTGAAGAAATTTTGAAGATGGTAACTTTTAAAGATTTAGAACATGGCGGACTTATTATAGATTATGGTTCTAATATTTCTAACTTTGAAGCTTTTAAAGTTATTATTAATCCTGCAGATGAAACAATCTATTATGAATTGGATGATTATCATCAAGTTTATCTTTCTTCAAACGGACTTGTGCCTAGGAGTGACATCCATATAAAACATTTGATACTTCCTCCACGTTCCACGTTTGTCTTAGTGAAGTATTCCAATTGATTTTGCCCCTTACATTTTTTCCTTTATAGTAGAAGGTAGAAACTAGGAGGAAAAAAGTTATGTTATGTTCTATCATCATGTGCGGTCGCTTAGGTGAAAATATCGAAGCACCTTTTCGTTACGTCGAATTCGATCGTTTGTTAAGAGGCCAAGAAAAACAAATTACTGATAAGATTCCAGTTTGTCCTTGGGATAAATCTGATAAATCTTCTTTATTTACGATGAAGCAAGGAACCTTAGTGTTAGTCTCAGGATCACTTGAAAGAGATGAAAAGATTGGCCTTTACGTATTAAGTGATGCGATACATTATCTTGGTGACAAACAATTTAATAAGTTATAATATATCCACATATGTGGAGATATTTTAAAGCAGTCTTTACTTGCATTCCTGTCATCATATACGCTTACTTCGCCTGGATGATTCGTTATTCAAGACATCCAGAAAAATATCCTTTGGAAGTAAGATATCAAAAAGCACGTAAACTTATCAGATATGTAGCGAAACATTTAAGAGTGCGTTACGAAGTAAACAATTTTGAACTTTTAAATAAGATGGATGAACCATTTTTATTAATCGCTAATCATCGAAGTGACTTTGATCCTTTATTATTTATCGCCCTTAGTGAAAAGCCTATTACTTTCGTCGCTAAAATCGAAGTAAAAAAATTCCCATTCATTGGTCGCATTGTAAAGGCTATTGGAGGAGTGTTTTTAGATCGATCTGATATTCGTCAACAACTTCTTGTCTTAAAAGAAGTTGAACGTTCTTTGAATGAAGATAAAGATCGCTCCTGGACTATCTTTCCAGAAGGAACGAGAAATAAAAATCCCATAGAAAATCCTCTTTTAGATTTTCACCCAGGTTCATTTAAGATTTATCAAAGAACTAAAACTCCTTTAATTTATGCCGCTTTATATGGAACGGAAAGAGTTTTTAAAACAAAACATTATAAATATTATCCGTGCGTCGGAGAAATTTTTGGACCCATTAATGAAGATAAATACCGTGAACTTCCAAGCAAAGATATTGCCTTTTTTGTAAGAAATAAAATTGAAGAAACTTTACCATCTTTAGTTAAAAGAGACGAAGAAATTTTAAAAAGTTATCAAAGGAAGAAAAAAGATTAATTAATTTTCTTTCTTAATCCTTTAGGATATAAATTTTTAGCAATATTAGTGTTTATTTTACTTAACCCAATAGGGATATTTAAATACGTTAAAGTTGCATAACCTTCTATTTTAGAATCGACTTTAATATTTAATCCATAGATGTAATCTTTGGCTTGTTTTTCTTCAATTTCTATGCGATCTAATTGTTCACTTGCTTTTGCGTAATGATGCTCTAATTTCCAAGTTTTTGAAACTTTACTAGCTTTAAGCACACCAGGTCTTAAAACGTGAAAAACCTTCTTCATCGATAAAAATTTTTCATTAGTGAGGAAAATATGATCACCATCTAATTGTTCTATTATGTTAAGTTGTTTTGAAGTTTCACACATTCCATCTTTCTTCAATTTAACGATGAAATGACCTTCTCCGGGAAAAAGATGATAGTAGACGTGAAGGCCTTCTATTAAGTCTTTATGATGATAAAAATAAGGTGAATTATCAATATTTAAGGCATGCATATCTTCATGTCTTTTTAAAAAAGGAATTATTTGGCCTTCATTTTCTTCATAACTATAAGAACAAGTCGAATAAATTAATTCTCCACCAGGTTTTAATAAGTCGTATGCTTTTTCTAATAATTTTTCTTGAATAGGAAGAAGGCTATGCATTTTTTCAATATTAAAATCTTCTAGCATCTTTTTTTCTTTACGAAACATGCCGCTTCCTGAACAAGGAGCATCTAAAATGATTTTATCAAATATTGGTTTATTAAATTTTAAAGTCGATAAATCATCGATTGTCACGCAAGTGTTAAATAAGCCCATACGTTCAATATTTTTTATCGTTTCTATTTGTCTAGTTTTTGATATATCGTTTAAAACGATATTAGTTTTAGGATTTATCAAATTTAAAGCGATAGATTTTCCGCCTGGTGCGGCACACATATCTAAAATAAAATCGTTTTCTTTAGCGTTTAAAAAATAAGGCACTAAGATGGCGCTTGCATCTAAGATGTAATAGGCCCCAATTTCATGAAGTAAAGTCTTACCTAATGCATAATTTTGGTGAAGATCAATTAAAGCATTTTTAACGAATGGGTGATCTACAAGCAAAGGAAATATTTTCTTTAAAGTTTCTTTACTAATTTTATTTTCATCAAAAATGATTGCTCTTGTAGGAGAGTTAGATAAATTTTCTTCTAGTTTAAGGACGATATCATTTGGAAAATGTTCCTTTAAAAAATCGTAAACCATACGTTAATTCTACCTTATATAATTAA
>CASFRI010000002.1 GCA_949297055.1 uncultured bacterium
ATGTTACATTGAAGAGCAATCAATTGAAAATATAGAAAAGATATTACCTCACATCGGAATCGTCTTTCAAAATTCTTTGTTAGATAAAAAATTAACTGTTTACGATAATTTAAAATATCGAGCGATTTGCTATGAACTAGATGAAGAAACATTTGATAAAAATTTAAATTATTTATGTCAAAATTTGGACTTAACTCCACTACTAAAAAGACCGCTTGATAAACTTTCAGGTGGTCAAAAAAGAAAGGTGGATATCGCTAGGGCTCTCATCCATATGCCTAATATTTTAATTTTAGATGAACCGACGACTGGACTTGATCCCATGACGCGTCGTCTCGTTTGGGATCTAGTCGATAAACTTCAAAAAGAAAGGAATTTGACGGTAATTTTGACGACTCATTATATGGAAGAAGCTTCTAACGCTCATTTTGTAGTAATAATAGATAATGGAAAAATTGTTGCAGAAGGGAGCCCAATTCAATTAAAAAATGCTTATGCTTTCGATTATTTAAAACTATATGATTACGATAAAAAAATAATTGAGATTTTAAATGAAGAAAAAATCATTTATAAAATTGCTCCAACTCATCTTGAAGTTTCTTTTAAAGACACCGCAAGTGCGAAAGAATTTATCGCTAAAAATAAAGACCTCATCTTCGATTTAGAAATCGTCAAAGGAACGATGGATGATGTCTTTTTGAATGTTACTGGTAAGGATCTAAAACAAATATGATTTGGAACTTGAAGAAATTAGGCTATTTGACATTAAGAAATCTTAAACTTTATTTTAATAATAAGATGAATTTTTTTGTCTCTTTGATTACACCTATTATTCTTTTTGTTTTATTTGCGACTTTCTTAAAATCGACTTACGAGGAGCAATTACTCACTATCGTTGGAAAAGATACTCTCCCCACTTCTTTAATTAATGCTTTTAGCGGAGGATGGCTTTTTTCAAGTGTCTTAGCTACATCTTGTGTTACCATAGCCTTTTGTAGCGGCATTATGATTATCGATAAAATAAACAATGTCGACACCGATTTTAAAGTCACTCCTATCAAAAATTACATTTTAAAATTAAGCTATGTATTCGCAAATATGCTTTCGACTTTCATCGTCTGTTTCGTCTTTTTGATTGTCGGTCTTATCTACTTAAGTATCGTTGGCTTTTATTTAACATTCCTTGATGTCTTACTCATTATAATTAACATCATCATTACTTCCTTATTTGGAACATTGCTCGCTAATATCATTTGGTCATTCACACGTTCACAAGGTGTCATGTCTAGCATTTGCACTCTCGTTTCGGCCTTATATGGTTTTATTTGCGGGGCATATATGCCCATTTCAACGATGGGTGAAGGTATTAGAAATTTTACTTCTTTGCTTCCAGGTACTTATTCCACTATTTTATTTAGACAAGGTTTTTTAAATGGAACATTAGATAAGATGCTAGAATACGTTCCTTCTCCAATGGTCGATGCCATAAAACAATCCTTTGATGTTTCATATGTAGCTTTTGGAATTAATATTCCTTCTTGGGCTATGTATCTTATAATTTTACTCACGAGTCTAGCTTTATTAGTTGTATTTATACTTATTTCTACAATTAAAATAAGGAGAAAGAAAAAATGAGTGAAAAAGAAAAAATGTTGAACGAAAAACTATATATCCCATTTGATGAGGAGTTAGGTAAAAGAAATGCCTTAGCCTACGAGCTATGTTTAAAATTTAATTCTTTACACAAAAACGATTTGAAAAGAAATGAGATTTTAAAAGAACTTTGTCCTAATTTAGGACAAGATATAACTTTTGCTGGCCCAATTTACTTCGATTATGGCGAAAATCTTTATAGCGGCGACCATATCTATGCGAATTACAATTTCGTCGTTTTAGATTGTGCAAAAATTTATTTAGGCAGCAACATTTTCTTTGGCCCAAACGTCACCTTAGCGACACCTTTACATCCATTATTAGCTAAAGAAAGAGCCATGTTTTTAAAAGACGGTAATTACGTCGATCAAGAATATGCAAAAGAAATTCATATTGGTTCTAATTGTTGGATTGCTTCTAACGTTACAATATGTGCTGGGGTAACAATTGGCGATAATTCCGTTATCGGCGCGGGCTCAGTCGTTACCAAAAATATTCCATCTAACGTTGTAGCAGCGGGTATACCAGCAAAAGTAATTAGACCAATCACAGAAGAAGACTCGATTTATTTACGCAAAGATTTATTTTAATTAAATGCCAAAACTATGTTTTCTTCTTCTTTCAATGTATAATGAATAGCACAAAGGAGATATAAAATTTATGGAAAGAAAAATTTTACGCTGTAAAGCATGCGGTAACGTCGTTTTACCACTCACATTAAAAGAACATCAAAGCCACGATGGTGAAATGGAAGAACTTATTCCAAACACGAAAGACGCAGCCGTAGAAAAACATGTTCCTATTTTTTCTTTACGCGCTAATCACGTCCACGTAGAAGTTGGAAGTGTCCACCACCCGATGAGCGAGGAACATTACATCGAATGGATCATGTTAGAAACGACTAATGGTGTTCAAATTCGCTATTTAAAACCAAACGATGCTCCTGAAGCTGACTTTTACATTTGTCCAGGTGAAGGTATCATTCGCGTTTTAGCTTATTGCAATTTACACGGCCTTTGGTCTAAAAATATCTAATCTAAATTATGCGCATTCCAGATTACGATAATTGTTTAGTTAATCTTTCAAATTCAATTCTAAGGCATTTTGGTTTGGAAACATTTCATCCTAGTATTCCTCAGGTTGATAAAATACTCGATGGTAATAAACAAATTATCATATTTTTATTCGATGGTTTAGGTGAGACTATTTTAAACAAACATTTGGATGAAGATAATTATATGCGTCTAAATGTAAGGCATCGTTTATCAAGTGTTTTTCCTCCCACTACTGTCGCTGCCACAAACGCATTTTTAAATGCAAAATACCCGTTAGAAACCGGTTATTTAGGTTGGACTGAGTATTTTTATGAGCATCCTAATGAGCCAATTGAGGTATTCACCAATAAATTTAAATTAGATGAAAAAAGTACTCCTTTACCTAATGTAAGTTTTAAACATCTGGCGCGTTTTAATATTATTGACACAATAAACGCGCATGCGTTAGATAAAACTAGAGCCCATCTTTTATATTGTTATCCGGTCGATAAAAAAGGACCTAGATTATTATCTACTTTCACGAAGAAAGCCTTCAAATTAGCGAAACAAACAGAAAATAGTTTTGTTTACGCATATTGGAATAACCCTGATCATACAATACATAAATTTGGTGTTAATTCTAAAGCGGCTAAAAGACAAGTAAGAAAAATTAATCGTTTATTTGTTAGATACGCTACTATGCCTAAAAATCAAAATGTATTAACGCTTGCAATTGCAGATCATGGTCTCATTGATGTTACACCTATAGATTTATTAAAAGAGCATCCAGAATTTAAAAAGATGCTTGAAAAACCTTGGGTCATCGAATCAAGAGCCGCTTCGTTTTTCATAAAAGATGAATATAAGCAAGAATTTAAGCAACTATTTAATACTTATTACGAAGGTAAATTCGAACTATATAGTAAAGAACAAGTGCTTAAAAATCATATTTTTGGCTTAGGAACCCCTCACCCTATAATCAATTTGTCACTAGGTGATTATCTTGCTGTGGCGATTTCTAATTTTAATATCGTCTATCCAAATGAAAAACCTTTTAAAGCTCATCACGCAGGAGCAATGGATGAAGAATATACTCTTTCTTTAATAGGCGTGAATGGTACTTTATTAAAGCAGGATAAAGAACGTTGGCTCAAAGAAGATAATGAAAAAGCTCTTATGGAAGCTAAGGCTAAATTGCGCATCCAAGATGATGAAGTAAAAGTTGAAACTTTATCGGATGATAATAAAAATACTTCTGAAGATGAACAGAAGTAAATTAAATTAAAAGAGCATAAAAAAGATAAATAGTGCGCTAGGTCGCACTATTTTGCATTGCAATAACTTCGTTAATAATAAATGAAACGACAAAGAATGCACTTATTAAATAAGTGACAATATTGATTTTCTTATAGTTACCTCTAGCTAATTCGATAACTGTATAGAAAATAAAACTAAAGCCAATGCCATTAGAAATAGAATAAGTTAAAACAGTGATGATAACCGCTAAGAAGCCAACGAAAGTAATCGCCATATCATCCCAAGTTAAGGACTTTAAATTATTAACAAATATTAACGCTCCTACAAGTACTAAAGCTGGCGCAACAACTGAACCCGCAGTAAATATTGAAAAAACAGGATAAATAAACATCGTCAAAGCAAATAATAATCCAGTGACGATGGAAGCTAATCCAGTTTTAGCTCCTACTTTAACTCCAACAGTTGATTCAGCAAAAGGAGTAATTGTAGAAGTTCCTAACGGACCACTTAATAATGATCCAATCGCATCAGGATAAAAGACGCGACGTTGTTTAAATGAACCACTATCGTCGATAGCTCCCACATCCTTTCCTACGGAAAGAATAGTAGCGGTCGAATCGAAAAGATGGACGAAAAATAAAGAGAAAATAACGGCATAACTGCTAGGATTAGAAAAAACGTTCACAAATAGACTACCTATATCGTTATTGATCCCTTCCGCAGAAGAAAATGCGCCGAAGAAAACAACATCTTTTAATCCAGCAAAGCGAGCAGCTAAATTCCAATCATTATCGAAAAATGGTAAACCATTTTGAGAAGCAATTAAATCTGCACCCACCCCTTGTGCCGCACTCATAGAATAAGTAACGGTAATGCCAATAATAGCAGAAGCGACAACAGCGATAGGAATTGCTAAAGTATTAACGATAGTTTTCTTCGTTTTTAAAAACATTAAAACTAAGCCAACAATAATACCAAATAAGGAAAGTAACACTCCAGGATTAGAAAATGAACCAAGTGTAACAAATGTCGATTCGCTTGGTATGACAATATTCGCATTTTTTAATCCAACAAAGGCAATAAATGCTCCTAAAGAAGCACAGATGATAAGCCTTAACTGGCGAGGAATCTTATCGATGATAATACTTCGTATCGGTGTGATGGTAAAAGCGAAGAATATGATACCTGTGATAAATAAAAGGACCATACATTCTTGCCAAGAAAAGCCTAAACCTTGCGAAACTGTCGTCGTAATAAATGAATTTAAGCCCATTCCAGTTGATAAAGCGATAGGCATATTAGCAATAAAGCCCATCAAGATAGTAATAAGAGCGGAAATAATAGCGGTTGCAATAAAGACACCTTGATAACTCATTCCTCCTTCCATTTCACTAAAAAGTAAGGCATTTAAAGGAATGATATAAATCATGGCAAAGAATGTCATGACACCGCCAATAATTTCAAGCGATAATTTAGCTTTACGCGATTTAATTTTAAAAATCTTTTCCAACATAGCCTTTTTATTTTATCAAATTATAGTAATCCTTGACAATCAATAGTCTTTTTTTCTATTATTATAAGGCGACTTGGGCCTGTAGCTCACCTGGGAGAGCGCTTCCATGGCATGGAAGAGGTAGCGGGTTCGATCCCCGTCAGGTCCACCATTTCATCTTATTCGATACTTTGTATCGATTTTTTTATAAATATGAACTGTATAAGTAAAAGATATCCACACTTACATATAAATGCCTATTGAATTATCATCTCCGTAATGGAGGTGATTTTTTATGGGATATGGTCACAGATATTATTCTGATGCTGAGAGGCTTAAAGCTGTTAAAGGCTATATGAA
>CASFRI010000003.1 GCA_949297055.1 uncultured bacterium
ATGATTAGATTCATAAAAGGCATAATTAAACCAGTCGAACGATTGACGAATCTCTGCGTCTTCGTTAGATCGGTGTTTATAACTTCAAATTTATCTTCTTCTAATTGTTCCGCATTTAAAGCTCTCACCACTCTAATACCGGTAAGATTTTCTCTTGAGACGGTATTGACTCGATCAGTCTTTTTTTGGATAGAATTAAATTTAGGAACAGCGATGAAGAAAATTAATAAAACGAACGCTAATAAGATGATGATAGCTACCGCGGTCACTGCCGTCAAAGTTAAATTTTTTCGTATAATCATCAAAATAGCACAGAGTGCTAATAATGGCGCATATATTAAAAATCTAAATGCTTGGTTGAAGGAAGTTTGAATCTGGCTGAAGTCATTTGTCGTGCGGGTGACGAGCGAAGAAGTCGAGAATTGATCAAGTTCCGTCATGGAAAAGGAAGTAATTTTATCAAACACTTCTTTTCTTGCTTTACTTACGATACGCATCGTAAGATTGCTCGCTAAATAACATACACCAATGTTTGCGGCCGCACTTAAAATAGCAAATGCTAGCATGATGAGGCCAGTATAGAAGACGTCCGTCGCTAAATTACCGATGCTCGATTCATAAAATGGCGCGGACTGAATAATAGAAATGATACGACCCATAAGGTCAGGGAGCATCAAATCCGAAAAAGCTTGGATAGCGGCTAATAGAACAAGCAAGGCGAAAAGCCACGCCCCTTTTTTCCCCATCTTTCCTAGTAATCTTATCATTTTTCTTCGTTCTCTTTTCTAATAAGAAAATTTTAACAAAATAAACATTTATTTACAAAAACAAATGTAGATATACATTATTTTTTAAAAACTTTGACAATCTTTCCTTTTAAAGTTAGACCTTCATAAATGTTCGTATCAGCTTTCGATTTATCTTCTTCTTTAGTGATGACATGTTCGCCTTCTTTAGAAAAAAGCACTAAATCTGCGTCGTTACCGACTTTAATTTCACCTTTACCTTTTAGTTTAAATATTTGTGCAGGCTTATAAGAAATTAATGAGACGATACGACTGAAAGGAATATTTCTTTTTATCGCTTCGCTTAACATGTAGATGTAAAGATATTGGATGCCACCACAACCATTAGGAATCTTTCTAAAATCATCTTTACCCCATAACTTTTCTTCGTGATAAAACGGGCAATGGTCTGTAGCGACAGTATCAATCGTTCCATCGATGATAGCTTTCCAAAGTTCATCTTGGCTCGCCTTATTTTTAATAGGCGGAGAACAGACGAAATCTAAACCTTTCATAGGATCAAAATAGACGTCGCTAGTAAAGGCGAGATATTGTGGGCAAGTTTCCACTAAAAGTGGAAGTCCTTCTTTTTTTGCCTCTCTTGCTAACTTCACTCCTTTTTCATTCGCGAGGTGAACGATGTAAGCCGGGGCGCCAGTTTTTTTAATTAAATCGATGACGATTTTATCACCAGCGTATTCTACTTCTTCATCGCGTGATAAATAATGATATTTACAATCTAATTTACCTTCTTCCACAAATTTATCGATATTCGCGTCAATTTGATCAACATCTTCTGCATGGATGTTGACCATGATGCCATATTTTTTTGCTTCCACCATGATCTTAGCGATATCATCTGGAGCAATTTGCATTCCTTCTCTTTTATAGACCATGAAACATTTAAGCGAATGGACACCATGCGCTGGTAAATCTTTAAATTCATCTAAAATCTTTTCATCTAGACGCGTGATAGCGACGTGAAAGTAGACGTCAGTCAAAGGCTTTTGTTCTTCCACTAATTTTAGACGTTTATTTAAAGTATCTAAAATTGAATCATCGCCCTTTTGAATAGCGTAATCAATATAACTTGTAATACCTCCCGCTAAAGCGGCAACAGAGCTATCATAATAATTATCGCTACTGTAAGTTCCACCGAAGGCCATCTGCATATGCGTATGGGCGTCTATTCCGCCAGGAAGAAGATATAAACCTAAAGCATCGATCACTTCGACGCGTGGTTCGAATAAATTTTTACCGATTTTGGTAATTACACCGTCTTTAACTAAGACGTCACCCACTTCTTCTTTATCATAGTTGACGATCGTCGCATTTTTAATGAGATAATTTTTCATCATTTAACTCCCCTTTCATCGCATTTTAAGACCGCATTTAATAAGACATTACAAGCTTGATAACAATGTTCAGGACTAGAATATTCTTCATCACAATGACTTCTTCCATCCTTTGAAGGAACAAAGATCATCGTCGTCGGAAGCATGTAAGCCGCAAATTGAGCGTCATGCCCTGCACCTGAATTAATATATTGATAAGAATAACCTAATTCTTTCACGGATTCTTCTACGTAACTAACGAGTGTCTTATTAAAATAAGTTGTCTTTCTATCCCATTCTAAAGTTGATTTTACTTCGCATCCTTCAATTTCATTAGGAAGAGAAATAATAATATGTTTCACTTTTTCAATTACTTCGTCACTAACGTGTCTTGCATCAAGCGACATTAAGCAATGATCAGGAATAACAGTATGAACGCATGGGTGAACATTTATTTCACCCGTCGTATAGACTAAATCAGGAATTTTATCTAATTCTTCATGAATTTTAATAAGTAGTTTAGCCATAGCGAACAAAGCATCTTTTCGATATTTCATCGGTGTTGTTCCTGCATGATTTGCCACTCCTTTCGTTTCAATAGAAAAATTGCACATTCCTAAAACGCAAGGAACGACCCCTACTTCCTTACGATTAGTTTCTAAGATAGGCCCTTGTTCGATATGTAATTCAAACATCGCTTCGTAATCTTTAGGATTGATTCTATTTTCTTTTTTTCCTTTATAAGGAAATTTATCTAATGCTTCTTTAAAAGTTGTCGTCTTATCTAGAACTGATTTAGAATTTAATAATTTATTTTCATCGTAATTTTTAGCAATTTCCTTCGGCAAATATGGTCCGCATACGATCGAAGAACACATAATTGCGGGTGGATATAAGCTTCCTTCTTCGTTCGTCCAAATCATAGCGACAATATCGTGTTGATGAGGAATTTTTTGGCTCGAAATAGTTTCGATAACTTCCATCGCTGATAAGACACCTAATATGCCATCATAATTTCCGCCATTTTTTACTGAATCGCAATGCGATGCCATGACGATTTTTTTAGAATGTTCATCGCTACCCTTAAGTACAGCATACATATTTGCGAGGTCATCTAAATAAACTTCGCACCCTGCTTTTTCCATCCTTCGTTTAAATTCTTCTCTTACTAAAAAATCTTCTTTTGATAAAGCATAACGAGTAATGCCCCCCATCCCGTCATCACCAAAATGTTTAAAAGTATTAA
>CASFRI010000004.1 GCA_949297055.1 uncultured bacterium
AAAATGGTGAACCTGGGGAAGAATTTGACTTACATTTAGAATTGAAGCTCATCGCCGATGTCGGCTTAGTGGGTTTACCTAATGCTGGAAAATCGACCTTTATAAGCGTCGTTACGAACGCGAAAGCTGAAATCGCTCCTTATCCATTTACTACCATTACTCCTAATCTTGGGGCTTTATCTTTTCCAAGTGGTAGAACTTGCGTCGTTTGCGACTTACCTGGTTTAATTGAAGGAGCTTCACTCGGTAAAGGTCTTGGGTTAGATTTTTTAAGACATGCAGAAAGATGTAGATTAATTTTACAACTGGTCGATATAAGCGAAGAAAATCCTTTAGATTCTTATCGTATCATTGAAAAAGAACTTGCTAATTACGTCGTCGATTTATCTTCTAGAGAAAGAATCATCGTTCTTACAAAAATTGATTTAATTGAAAATAGTGATGAAATAATTGCTAAATTTAAAAAAGAAATTGATGAGGAACATCAAGTGTTTGCGATTTCTTCTTTGACGCATGATGGATTAAAAGAACTACTTAATGCCGTTGACGCTAAATTGGAGACATTACCGAAGATCATTTTAGATAATGCAAAAGAAGAAGACTTCGTCTTACATACCTTAAAAGAACAAGGACCAATCTTTTACATTACAAGAGAAAAAGAAGATACGTTTAGAATTAACGGCGAAGAAGTTATCAAACATTATCGAAGGATGAATCTTTCGATGGAAGAAGGTATCTTAAGACTTTCTAAATATCTTAGAGACTTAGGCGTGGAAGAAGCTTTAAAAGAAAAAGGTATTAAAGATGGCGATACTGTCTACTTAGATGATTTTGCTTTCGAATACTTTGAATAGGAGAAAATATATGAAACTTGAAGAATATTTATTAGTCATTGAAAAATTTCTTAAAGATAAATTAGAAGAGACGCATATGTCTGGTTACGTTTTAGGTATTAGTGGCGGCATCGATTCATCTTTAGTGGCGGCTATCGCTAATAAAGCATGCAGAGATAAATTGTTATGTCTCATCTTACCTTGCGAATCTATGAAAGAAGATGAAGAAGATGCTTTAAAATTAGTGAAACATCTTAATTTAAATTATCTTACAATCGATTTAACTAAGGCTTATTTATCATTGAAAGAAGAAGTTGAAAATAAACTAGGTAAATCTTTAGATTTGATGTCTAAATCAAATATGAAAGTAAGATTACGCATGGTCACACTTTACGCTTTAGCTTCATTTAATCATTATCTTGTTTTAGGAACGGATAATAAAGACGAAAGATATCTTGGCTATTTTACAAAATATGGGGATGGAGCAGCGGATTTATTACCTATCGTTCATCTTACGAAAAAAGAAGTAAAAGAAGCAGCCTACCTTTATGGTTTACCAAAAGAATTAGTTGAAAGAGTCCCAAGTGCTGGTCTATTTAAAGGGCAAAGTGATGAAGGTGAAATGGGCGTCACCTACGAGGCGGTAGATAAATTCTTATTAGGTGAAAAAATTGAAGCAAAAGATTTAAAAATTATCGAAAGATTACATCGTATCAGCGAACATAAAAGAGAAGATATTCCGATGGCTCCTCCTTACGAAAGAGAATAAAAAAAGAAGGCGTAACGCTAAATTATGAAAGACAAAAAAATCGATGCTTCAATCATTGCAAGTCTCATTGCTCTTTGCGTAGGACTAGTTATCATCATCTTATTTTGTTTAATCTAAAAAAAGGAGAACGTATGATTTATTCTTTAAAAGGCGAAATTAGTTACATTGGTAAAGATTTTCTCGTCATCGACGTAAGAGATGTAGGTTATCAAGTTTTTGTCCCTAACGTAAATAAATTTCACGTTGGGGAAAATTTAATACTTTTTACTTATCAAGTAACAAGAGAAGATGAACAATATTTAGCTGGCTTTCTTTCTTTAGCTGAAAGAGAAGTTTTCGTCTCTTTAATAAGTGTTAAAGGCATCGGTCCTAGAACAGCTTTAGGAGCCTTAAAAGATGCAGATCCTGAAGAATTAGTAAGAGCAATTTCATCAAATAATGTTACTTACCTTAAAAAATTGCCCGGTATCGGGGCAAAAGCTGCAGCGCAAATCATATTAGATTTGAAAGGTCAACTAGTGGAAGGTACGAAAGGTAACCCTGAACAATATGAAGAAGTTAGAGCTTACCTGAAGTCATTACGTTATAAAAATAAGGAAATTGATGATGTTCTTGCTAAAATTAATGTCATTGGAGCGAGTAACGAAGAAATTATTTTGCTCGCTTTAAAAGAATTGGGGAATAAATGATGGAACGTTTATTAGACGTTAAAAAGAATCGAAATGAAGAAGCGGTCGAAGTATCTCTAAGGCCACAAAAACTTAAAGACTATGTCGGTCAAAGTGAGATGAAACGTAATCTTGAAGTTTTCATTGGCGCAGCTAAGCAAAGAGATGAAACTTTGGATCACGTTTTACTTTATGGTCCACCAGGACTTGGAAAAACTACTTTAGCCTACGTCATCGCAAATGAGATGGGTGGAAATATTAAGACAATTAATGGACCATCGATTGAAAAGACAGGCGATTTAGCCGCAATTTTAGCTTCGCTTAAGCCTGGTGACATTTTATTCATCGATGAAATTCATCGTCTTCCACGTGTCGTTGAAGAACTACTTTACGGAGCGATGGAAGATTTTACTTTAACTTTAGTTATTAACCGCGATGGTGGGGCGAAATCTATGTCCATTCCGCTTCCGCCTTTTACTTTAGTGGGAGCAACCACAAGAGCGGGCTCTTTATCTAGCCCATTAAGAGCAAGATTTGGCATCACGGAAAAATTTAATTTTTATAGTGAAGAAGAACTTGAACAAATTGTCTTACGCACTTCAAAAGTTTTTAAAACTCCAATTGATACAAAAGCCGCTAAAGAAATTGCTAAACGTTCAAGAGGCACACCAAGAATTGCTAATCGATTATTTAGAAGAGTAAGAGATTTTGCAAATTATTCAAACAAAGATAAAATTGATATGTTAGAAACAGAAAAAGCATTAAATGCTTTAAAAGTTGATAAATTAGGTTTAGATGACGTAGATATTCGTTACCTTAAAACAATTATTGAACGTTTCAAAGGTGGACCAGTTGGCCTAGATTCATTATGCTCTGCCATCGGAGAAGAAGTGATGAATATCGAAGATGTTTACGAACCTTATCTCATCCAAATAGGTATGATTAACCGCACTCCTAGAGGAAGAGTAGCGACTGAAATTGCTTATAAACATTTAAAAATTGATTATCAAACTGCACTGTTTTAATAATTTTAACTTGAAATATAATTATATTTAGTCTATTTTATTAACGATACGTTTTATCAAGGATAAAAACAATATTGAAGAAAGTTAGGAGAAATATATGCGTCGATTAATAGCTTACATTATTATGGCTGTGACTATCGCTCTTACGGTCGGAGTATCTTTTGTTCCCGTCGTCACAGGTATGAATTCCAACATCGAATTTCAAAATGGACATGAATATGTCTATCAGTTAACTGATCGTGATGATGAAACTGCACCCATTGAAGATGGGGCGGTTGAAGAAGTGGCGAGCGTCATGCAAGAAAGGCTAGATCTTTCTAACGTTAGTGATTATAACATCGAAGTGCAAGGTGAAGACACGATAGCGGTAAGTTTTGTCCAACCAACTTCTATTTCTTATTCACAAATTTCTCGTCTACTTTCTTTCAGCGCGAATTTCTCCATCTGTACGAAAACTGAAACTTGTGCAGTCGGTGAAAACTTACATACCGATGAAGATGCTTATCTTACTTTCTTATATAATGTTTATCCAGTCGTCGTCATTCCTATCAACACCGAATCTGCTGAATGGCAATCTGTTTTAACGGAAGCACAAAAAATCGCTGATGGAATTACTGCACCCGAAGAAGGTGAAGCTGATTACACTCCTGCGGATTTAGTTTTATGGAATAATAAAGAAGAAGGGGATACTTACGATGCTTACGAAGAAGCATTGAACGATGCTACTTTAAATCAAGATATTGTCGAAAAAGTTATCATGAACTTCTCCTATGGTTCAGATGGCACGAATTTATATCTTCCTGATGATGAAAATCAAGATCGTCTCGCTTCGACGACTTTAACGATTGAAGAAAATAGTATGCCTACTTCAAGTGAACTCGCTGATGCGACTAGAACTGCAAGATGGTTAGTTAATATTATCAATTCTTCAAGTTACGATTACAATGTAACTTGTATATTCTCACGTGGAGTAGACGTCATCACTCCGACGATCGAATCATTACTAAGCGCTGGTTTCCCTGGCATTAGTGTCACTTTATCTCATACTTTAATTGCGATGCTTGTAATGTTAGTAATCATCACTTTAGCACTAGTTTTATTCTATCGATTAATGTCTATCGCTAGCGTCGTTTTGACAGCAGCAACGACGTTCTTAACTTTAACTTTACTCATCACTTTCTCAAGCGAAATAGCGCTAAGCGCTATCATAGGTTTATTTATCGTCACCTTATGTAGCGTGGCATCTCAAATTATCTACTTCCATCGTTTTAAAGAAGAAAATTATCGTGGAAGAACGTTAAGAAAAGCTAATAGCGAAGCATCGCGTAAATCGACTATGCCAATCGTCGATATTTCTATCGTCATGGTCATCTTAGGCGTTTTCTTCTATGCTTTAGGCGGTACTTATTTTGTTCCATTTGGAGCCGCATTAGCTTTAGGTGGTTTAATTAATGTCGTCTTAAATTTAGTTGGTTTAAAAGCCATGATGTATCTACTTACTAATTCTACTTGTTTAGAAGGACGTTATGCTTGCTTTGGAATAGAAAAAAATCAAGTTCCAAACTTACTTAACGATGAAAAACAATCTTATTTTGGTTCTTTCTCAGGAAGCGAATTATCAAGTAAGAAACGTCGTCTTCCTAGCATGGCAGTTGGCGGAGCATTAGCCTTAGCGAGTTTAATTGCAATGATTTGCTTTGGAGCGATCAATGGTTCAATTTATAATTATGGCGATAATTATTCATCCAATTCAGTCTATTATCTTACGACTTTAAATGAATCGGTCATCGAACAAAATAGTGACGTCACCAGTGTCTTAGATTTAATTACAGTGGATGGTGAACCTCTTATTTATGATAATGTTGAAATTTTTGAAAGGGACTATATTAACGAGGAAGATGTAAGTGTTACTTACCATTATTTCGTCGTTTTCTTAGGGTCAAATTATACTGGCTTAGAAGAAGCAACTTATACACCTTCAACTGGTGGAGCAATGAGTGCACCATTAGATGACTTATTGTTAAGTGTCTTCTCTGATATTGACGATAACGTCACTTCATCACTTAAAACTGTCGAAGTATTAGTTAATCCTCCATCTTTTATTCCCGTCGTCATCGCAAGTGTTTCCGCTCTTGCGGTCTCAGCTATCTATTTGTTCTTTAGATATCGTATTTCGAAGAATTTAGTCATGGTTGGCTTAACTTTCATCGCCGGCACGGTAGCGTTAGGTATTTATTCTCTTTGCGTTAGCCCAACTTTACCAATTGTTTCTTTCGCCTTACCAATCGTTACAATCTTTAGCATTATTATCGCTATTATGTACATGTCTAAGGAAAAAGAAATGTTCAAAGAACTTAAAGTGAAAAATCCTAATGCAGAAGAAAGGCTTGCTATCGTTAAATCCGCTACCGATCAAAGTGCGACACCAATCTTCATCTTCACTTTCATCGCTGGCTTATCTTTAGTGGCGTTTGTGACAGCTGGTCCAGCTTCGATGCTATCGATTTTCTTAAGTGCACTTATCGGCTTAATTCTTGCTACATTCCTCATGATTACATGCCTAGGAATGTATGGCTATAAATTATCGAATTTACTTAGAAAAATTAAACTTCCTGAAATTAAACGTAAACATCGTAAAGCGAAAGCGAAAAACGTTAATAAATCTAGCGCTGAGCCAGAAGAGGCTATCTTCATCGGCATTAACGATTAAAATTTAAATGAATAAAAGGGCTATGCCCTTTTTTCTTTATATGGGAGAAATTTATATGCACCCTTTAGAAATGTTTCGTTCTTTACTTGATTATTATAAGATGGATGTAAAAGAGTTCTTAGATTTTTCATCGTTTAAAAGTATTGAAGAACTAAGTAACTATCATAAATTTTCGATGATTGATAAAGCGTTAAATCGTATTAAAAAAGCTTTAGATAACGATGAACTAATTTTAATTTATGGTGATTACGACGCGGATGGCATTTTAGCGACTTCAATTTTAGTAAGAACTTTTTCTTTATTAAAGAAAGATAAAAACATTTCTTATTACATTCCGTCTCGTTTTAAAGACGGTTATGGTCTAAATGAAACTCAGGTAGAAAAAGCTCATCAAGAAAATATATCTTTAATCATTACCGTCGATAATGGGGTCAGCCAATTCGAAGCAATTAAAAAAGCTAAAGAATTAGGTATCGATGTCATCGTGACAGACCACCATGATTTTGAAACTTTGCCTAGTGAAAGCTATGCTACTATTCATTATGCTTTGGGCTATAGCGAAGTAGCAATATCAGGTGGTTACACGGCTTATTTATTATCTTATGCTTTATTAGATGATAAATTTGATCCTTATTTATTTTCTTTAGGGGCGATTTCACTCATCACTGATATGATGCCTATTAAAAAGGATAATCATCATATCATTAAGTTATTAATTAAAATATTAAAAAAATATTTAACTACGAGCCATATTTTTTATCCTTTATTATTACTTAGTGAAGGAAAAGAAGTGGAAGAAGATGCAATTTCTTCTTTGATGGCTCCTAAAATTAACGCTATCGGGAGATTATGTAGTGGAGAAGAGGCTAATGAAGTAGTTAAGTTTCTAACGTGCGCGGATGAGCGCAAGGCACACGAACTATATCAACTTATTTATAATGTGAATGAAGAAAGAAAAAATTTCACTAATGAAGCGGCTTCTAATTTAACTGTTTCAAAAGATAGTTTAACTTTCATTTATAAAAAAGATTTTAAAGAAGGTTTATTAGGTTTACTTGCCAATAGAGTCTTAGGAAATCTAGATCACCCAGTCATTTTGATGACTGATGCAGTGGAAGAAGGAATAATTAAAGGATCGATGCGTTCTAAGAAAGGTTTTAGTGTCATCAAGGCTTTAAGAGAATGCGATGATTTATTACTTGCTTATGGCGGACACGAATTAGCAGGAGGCTTTTCTTTAAAAAAAGAAAACTTAGAAGCTTTCAAAAATAAAATGGTTGAATTAGATAAAAAATATCCATTCGTGGATTTAGATATTGAAGCTATAAAAATTAGCAAAAATGATATCGATGAAAATATTTATGCAGTCGTAGAAATGTTTGCCCCATTTGGTGTCGATTTTAAAAAACCAACCTTCCTTTTAGAAGACGTAAAAATCGATACTTTATCTAAATCGAAAGATCAAAAACATATTATTCATAACTTTGCCCCGAGAAGAAAAATTGTTATCTTCAATTATCGAAATAAAGTAGAAAATAGCAATTTATCATATGATTTATACGGTTATTTAAAAACCTCGACTTTTAAAAATATTAAGTCGATTGACTTTCAAATTGAAACGATAAAAATACATATTTAATCTTTTTGCAAGTATCACTAATTATTTACTATAAAACTACTAATTTTATTAATGTTTACATCGTATCATGTGCTTATAATTTTTTTATTATAGTTTTTAATGTCTTTTTAAATTAAAATAATTGCAGTAATAGAAAGGAGGAAAAAAATCTTACATTTATGAAAAGAAGATTAGTTCTATTACCAATTTTAGGGCTTCTTCTCGGTGCTTGCGCTCCTGGTGTACCAGAAAGTGTCACTGTTTCATCCGTCAGTGGAGAGACAACTATTGAAGTGGGCGAGACTTTACAATTGAGTGCACAAGTTTTACCGAGCAGTGCTGCCCAAGATGTGACTTGGTCCTCAGGTAATCCAAGCGTCGCAACTGTTAGCGAAACTGGTTTAGTGACCGGTGTTGCTGAAGGTTCAGTGCAAATTCGCGCTGGTGTGACAGCTGATATTGCTGGTTCCATCACAATCACGGTGGAAGATAATACGCCAACTCCACCTCCTTCCGAAGGTACGATCGGTGAAATTTTAGCCGAAGCGGCCATCGGTGATGTCGTCACTGTCAAAGGCGTCGTCGTTTCTCTTAATAACAACGGTATGCTCATCTCTGATAATACTGGTGCTATTTATATGAACGACAGTGATCTTAAAGAAACTTGGCACGTGAACGATTATGTCGAAGTTAATGGAAAATTAAGCGAATATCCAAAAGACTCTGGTTTATTGCAATTTAACCATTCTGATGAACCAACTGTTACAGCTGCAACTGGTACCGCTCCAACCATCACTGATACTCCAGTTACTATGACTGGTGCTGAAATGGATGCTTGGGTTCCATCGAACGAAGACAAACCATTAGTTACTATTTCTGGTAACTTAAGTGTTAGTGGTAAATACTATAACGTGACCGTTGAAGGTGCAACCAAAACATTAAGTATTTTACCAAATCCAAGTATGACACTTAATAGTGGTTCTACTTATGAATTCACTGGTTATTTACTTTACATCACTGGCACGGATAAATATGTCAACATGACTCTTACCGACGCTGTTGAAACTGGTGGCGGAGACGTTCCACCAGTAGGTGAAGTCGTTACCATTGCTGAAGCTATCGCTGAAGGCGATGGCGCTAATGTCGTCGTCGAAGGTGTCATAGTTGCAAAAGCCACTGGCGGCATGATAATTGCTGACGAAACTGGTACGCTTTATCGTCACGATTACGATACTGAAACAGTCGTTACTCAACCAGTCGGAGAATTAGTTAGAATTAGTGGTGCTCTCAGTGAATATCCATCAGGTTCTGGCACTTTACAATTCAATTATCAATCAACCGTCACTGCTGGTGAAGGTACAAAACCAACCATCGATGATACTCCAACCGTTTGGGATGGTGCCGCAGTTGATGCTTACACTAATCAAGCAAGAGCAATCTTAGTTACTGTCGACGCTCACGTTACAGCGACTTATGATTCTAAATACGATGAATACGAATATACCGCTACTGTCGATGGTGCTACCAAAACTATCGAACTCGGTATGCCAAGTTCAGTTATTTTAGAAACTGGTGATTATACTGTTACTGGTTACGTAAACTACACCAGAACAAATTCATCTGGTCAAAACGTCGTCAATATGCTTTACGTTTCTCACGAAGGTGAAGGTGGCGGAGACGTTCCACCTACTCCAACCGGAGTTACACCTATTGCAGATGCTCATGAATTAGCAGATAACACTGCTGTCGAAATTGAAGGTGTTTTAGTTGCAAATACTGCAAGTGGTCTCGTCATCGACGATAACACTGGTACTATGTACGTTTATCAAGGAACAACTGATTTACCACTTAATTCTTTTGTCCATGTAGAAGGTACTTTAGATACATATAACAATGTTCGTCAAATTGCTAATGCAACCGTTACCGCTGCTACTGGAACCGCTCCAGTTTTAACAAATACAACACCTACTCCAATGACTGGTGCTGAATTTGATGCTTGGACTCCAAGTGGCACTCGTGCTACATTGGTCAGCTTAACTGCTACGATTACATCAACTGGTAGATATACCAATGCTGATGTCGAAGGTGCGGAACAAACATTATCACCAATGGTTCCTACCGGTGTAACTGCTCAAGAGGGCACAACCTATGACATGGTTGGATATTTACTCTACATTTCCGGTGGCAGATATATCTACATGGCTTGCGTAAGTATGGAAGAAGCGACGCTTTCTAATCCAACTGCAGTTGAAATTACTAATACTGAAACAACTTTGATGGAAGGCAATACTTTGCAACTCAATCTCGCCTGGACACCATCTCTAGTCAATGATGAAGTCAATTGGACTTCAAGTAGTGATGAAATTGCTACTGTCAGCGAGACTGGTCTAGTGACCGCAGTCGCAGCTGGTGAAGTTGATATCACTGTCACTTCAACAGTTGTTTCAACTGTTACTGATACAATTCATCTCACAATTACTGCTGCAGCTGCGTCCGAACTTCTCGTAGAAATGGATTTTTCTTCTCTTGCGACTTCTAAAGAGATGGACGCAGCCACTCTACAACAAGTATTGTTAGCTAATGCAGCTACCGTCACTGATCCAGAATTAACAGTATCGGTTACAAACACCGCAAAAGTGTATTCTGGTGGTGCAGGTGGTTATCATAGTCAAGGATCAACTGGTTATTTGAAATTTGGAGCCAGCAAAGCCCAAGGCGAAATTGATGTCACATTAAATCGTGAAGTTGTTCGCGTCGAAATCGATTGCGTGAAATGGAACGATAGTGCTGATGATACATTTGCTGTAAATGGTATCGCAAAAGATGGTCCAGCTGCTAAAACAGCAGGTACAACTACGTTAACCGCTGAAGAATTTAGCACCTTAAGCTGGAATTTAGATGCAACGACCGACTTATCATTAGTCGTCACGAACCGTGGCTACGTCGCCGCTATCCGTCTTTACGTCGCAGCTGCATAAGCTAATACGTTAAGCAAAATAATTTAATAATTAAGGGACGAGAGTTAAATCTCGTCTCTTTTTTCTTTATATAAGAAAATTATGTCTATATAATAAAAGACATGGAAAAAGATAAGCAGGTGCTAAAACCTAATGGTGGCTATCCGATGCATACTTTTCAAGATGTGCAAGATGTTTTTTATGAATATATTCAAAATCCAAAAGATCGAGAAAATATCGCTAAGGCATATCGTTTTGCGGAAGAAAAACATCGTGATCAAATAAGAAAAAGCGGTGAACCATACATTCAACATTTGATCGAAGTTGCGTTTATTTTAGCTTCTTACCAAGCCGGTCCCGCAACGCTTATTGCCGGATTACTTCATGATGTCGTGGAAGACACGGATGCGACCGTAGATGATATTAAAAAGATGTTTGGTGAAGATGTGGCGAATTTAGTCGATTCTTTAACTAAGATTCAAAGACTTAAATTATCGCATCGTAAAGCGCAAGATTTTGAAGCAGAAGACCATCGTAAAATATTTTTAGGGATGGCAAGAGATATTCGTGTCATCATCATTAAACTTGCGGATCGTTTGCATAATTTAAGAACCTTAGATGCTTTAAGTGAAGAAAGACAAAAAGCCATTGCTCAAGAAACATTAGATGTTTTTGCGCCTATTGCTCATAGATTAGGTATTTTTAAATTGAAGAGCGAACTTGAAGATTTATCTTTAAAATATCTTGAACCTGAAATATATGCGGATATTTCTTCTAAATTAAATCAAAAAGTAAGAAATAGAGCGAAGTCTTTAAATAATTTAAAAAAGAAAATTGCTGATATTATTTTTGAGGCTAATATTCCTTTTAATATCGAAGCAAGAGAAAAATCTATCTATTCCATCTATCGAAAAATCTTTAAAAAAGGTTATCACTTCGATGAAATTTATGATTTATTAGCCTTACGTATTATTACGAAAACTGAAATTAATTGTTATGAGATTCTCGGCTTAATTCATGCAGTTTATACACCATTGCCTGGCCGTTTTAAAGATTATATTGCTATGCCTAAGTCGAATATGTATCAATCTTTACATACGACGATTGTTTCAGGAGACGGTAATATTTTTGAAGTGCAAATTAGAACCAAAGAGATGGATGAAGTGGCTGAAACTGGTGTAGCCGCCCATTGGAGATATAAAGAAGGTTCTAATTACAATCCAAAGCAAGAACAAAAAGAAATTGAAGAGAAACTTTATTGGTTTAGAGACTTTGTCTCTATGAGTGATGAAAAAAACGTTGATGCCAAAACGTATATTGATAATTTAACGAAAGATATATTTGAGGCTAATGTCTACGTTTTCACCCCGCAAGGCAAAGTTATCGAATTACCAAACGGGGCAACGCCTCTAGATTTTGCATATAAAATTCATACGCGCGTTGGTGATCAAGCTGTTGGAGCATTGGTAAATGGAGTTATGGTTCCGCTTAATACGGCTTTAAAAACTGGCGAAGTTGTGGAAATTAAAACTTCTTCATCTTCTCCTGGCCCAAATGAAGGTTGGCTTAAAATTGCTAAGACAAGTTCAGCTTTATCACACATTCGTAAAGCTATCGCCAAAAAGAATGCTTCTTTACTGAAAGATGAAAGAATTGCGAAAGGAAAATTATCTTTATTAGAAATTTTTAAAGAACGCGGTGTGGATGAAATAAAGATGCAAGAGATGTTAAATACGGAGAATGTATTAGAACGTTTTAATTTTGAAGATGTCGATGATTTATATGTGGCAGTGGCAAATAAAATTATTTCTCCTAGTGCGGTAGTCGATTTCTTAAAATTAAGGAAGAAACCTAAAATCGTTTTCAATAAATCTTTTAAAGGCAATTCTAAATCTAGTGTCATCATTAGTGGCGCGGAAGGGATTGCTATCAACTTAGCGAATTGTTGTTCACCTATTCCTGGTGATAATATTGTTGGCTATATTTCTAAAGGTAAAGGTATTACTATTCACTGCGTCAATTGTCCAAATGTCGCTCACGATAAAAAAAGATTAATAGAAGCCAAATGGAATGATGAATTAAACGATAATCTATATCCACTTGACATCGTTATTGAAGCTAGTGATCGGGCAAATTTATTGGTCGATATAATGGCAGCGTTTTCGCAACATAAAATACCTGTTAATCATCTTGATGCTAGACTTCATCCTGAAACATTAACGACTACTTTTAAAGCTGAAATATTAGTAAAAGACGCTCATGAATATCAAAATATTCATAATGTCTTACTTAATGTACCTAGCGTCTACGAAGTCTCACGTTTAATTCACTAATTAATAGTGAAATTAGTTATGATTAGCATTAAAATAAGAAAGGTAGAAGGAAAAATAAATCTATGGATTATCAAACATTAAAAGGCACGCACGACTTAATTGGAGTCGACGCGGAATTATATGAAGCAAGCGAAGTTGAATTTAAAGCTATTGCCAAAAAATTTAGTTACGCTCCTATTTATACTCCTACGATAGAGATGAGCGAATTATTTTTACGTTCTGTCGGTGGGGGTAGCGATATCGTAAGAAAAGAGATGTATTCTTTCTTAGATAAAGGTGGAAGAAATATTTCTTTAAGACCAGAACATACGGCCTCAATTGTTAGAGCATTCGTTAACGCAAAACTTTATGCGACCGCTCATCTTCCATATAAAGTTTATTATCTAGGCCCAGCATTTCGATATGAAAGACCACAAAAAGGTCGTTTACGTGAATTCGTGCAATTTGGTGTCGAATCAATCGGGGTTTCTAATGTCGAAGAAGATGTTGATGTTATCATCTTAGCGTATGAAATATTTTTATCTTTCCGCATTCCAGCAAAACTTAAAATTAATTATTTAGGAAGCGATGAATCGAGGGCTAATTACATGAAAGCTTTAAAAGCTTTCGTTGCCCCTAAATTAGATTCGATGTGTGCGGATTGCAAAGAAAGATATGAGAAAAATCCTTTAAGAATGCTCGATTGTAAAGTTAAAGAAGACCAAGATATATTAAAAGATGCTCCTAAACTTAAAGATTATTTAAGCGAGGAAGATAAAGCTAAATTTAAACGTATTTTAACGATGCTAGACAATTTAGGTATCGATTACGAAGTAGATGAAAATTTAGTGCGTGGTTTAGATTATTATAGCGGCGTAGTGTTTGAAATATATGCCGAAGATAATTTAAGTTTAGGTGCGATTCTTGCTGGAGGCCATTATGACCACCTAGTAGAACAATTAGGTGGACCAAGCCTTTCTAGCGTCGGCTTCTCTTTAGGAGTTGATCGCTTCGTCATGTATTTAAAATCACAAACGAATTTGGATGAATTCTCTATTTCGCCTATGGCTTACATCATTCCTATAGGAGAAGATGAATTAGTAAGGTCGTACGCTTTATTTGTTAGATATTATCTTTCTACAGTTGCCTATATTGATACGGACATTGCTTTGAACACTAAATCTGTCTCTAGTGCGATGAAATATGCTTCTAAAAATAAAATTAAATACGCTATTTTGATTGGTGAAGAAGAAGAAAAGGAACGCATCATTCAAGTTAAAGATTTAGAAACACAAACGCAAAGAGCGATGAATTTAGAACAATTTTGTGAACTTTTAGATGAAAATGAACATCATTGCTGCCATCATCAAAATGAAGATGATGAACATCATTGCTGCCACAAAGAAGATGAAGAAAATGAACATCATTGTTGTTGCTCAAATCATCATAAAGAAAAATAGAAGGAATAAATTATTATGGATTTAGAAAGAACAAGAAATGCAACTTTATCTTTAAAAGATGAAGGAAAAGAAGTTAGAGTTTACGGTTTTGCTAAAAGAATTCGTAAACTTGGTGGATTAACTTTCATCGATTTACGCGATCGAAGCGGAATTGTTCAGCTCGTCATCAAAGATGATGAAGTAGCGAAAAACATTCATCATGAATACGTTTTAGAAGTTGATGGAACGGTAAGACGTAGAGAAAGCGCAAATCCCAATTTGAAGACAGGCGAAATTGAAATTGAAGTGACAAAGATCAATATTTTAAGTGAAGCGAAGACGACACCTTTAATTATTGATGATAAGACGGACGCTTTAGAAGATGTTCGCCTCAAATATCGTTATTTAGATTTAAGAAGACCTATCAATCAAGAAAGACTTAAAGTGCGTCATCAAATTAAGATGAGCGTTCATCGTTATTTAGATAGCTTAGGTTTCTATGAAATAGAAACACCTATTCTCAATTTATCCACTCCTGAAGGAGCAAGAGATTATCTTGTCCCTTCTAGACTTCATCACGGTTCATTTTATGCTTTGCCACAAAGCCCACAAATATTTAAGCAACTTTTAATGGTTGGTGGTCTAGAAAGATATTATCAAATTGCTCGTTGCTTTAGAGATGAAGACCTAAGAGCGGATAGACAGCCTGAATTTACTCAAATCGATATCGAGATGAGTTTTGTTACGCAAGAAGAGATTTTAAAATTTATCGAAAATTTTATTTCAACGCTATTTAAAGATGTCTTATCGTTAGATATTAAAAAATCATTTAAACGTCTCACTTATCAAGAAGCGATAAGTAGATATGGTTCAGATAAACCAGACACACGTTTTGAAATGGAAATCAAAGATTATGAAATTTTAAGAAAGATCAATTTCGCTCCTTTCTTAAATGAAGATCACTACATTCGCGGTATTAAAGTCGAAGGAGTGGCTTCATCTACTTCACGTAAAGTGATCGATGAAGAAACTAGCCTCATCCATAAATATGATAAATCTGCGACTTTTGTAGCTATCAAGATGGAAAATGGAGAAATTGTTTCTAGCATCGCTAAATTTATGAATGAAGAAGATAAACAAAATATTATTAAGACCTGTGCTTTAAAAGATGGTGACGTCTTATTTGTTGGAGCCTCTTCTAATTACCAACGTCTTTCTAATGGTTTAGGGGCCTTACGTTTAAAATATGGAGAAAAATTATCGCTTATAGATAAAGATATCTTTGATATCTTATTCATCATCGATTTCCCACTTTTCGAAAGAGCTGAAGATGGTTCTATTACTTCCACCCATCATCCTTTCACCCGTCCGCACGATGAAGATTTAAAATATTTGGACACTGATCCTCTTAAAGTACGCGCTTACGCTTACGATTTAGTCATCAATGGACAAGAAACTTGTAGTGGCTCGATGAGAATTTATCGTAGCGATATGCAAGAAAAGATTTTTTCCATTTTGGGCTTAAGCAAAGATGAAGTGGAAAGAAGATTTGGTTTCTTCGTCGATGCCTTTAAATATGGCACACCTCCACATGGTGGAATGGCTTTCGGCTTAGATAGATTAACGATGTTATTTACCAAAACTGATAATATTAGAGATGTTATCGCATTCCCTAAAAATCTTAACGCTGTTTGTCCAATGTCACACGCACCAAGTAGAGTAGATGAAAAACAATTAAGCGATTTAGGTATTACTATCACCGATTACGAAAATAACTAAATATTTACTAAATTATTACTAAAAGGAGTTAATGAATATGAAAACACCAGCAAGAAAAAAACAAGAAGCGCTCGCCATTGCAGCAGTAAGAGCCTTATGTATCGATGAAATTAATAAGGCTAAAAGCGGCCATCCAGGTATGGCTTTAGGTAGTGCACCCATCCTTACAACATTATTTTTAAATCACTTAAATATCGACCCAAAACATCCTCATTGGATGAAAAGAGATCGTTTCGTCTTAAGTGCGGGCCACGCTTCTAGTTTACTTTATGCTTTACTTCATCTTGCTGGCTATGGCTTAACGATGGAAGACCTTAAGTCTTTTAGACAAGTTGATTCTTTGACGCCAGGCCATCCTGAATACGTTCATACCTTAGGAGTGGATGCGACGACCGGACCTTTAGGTCAAGGTATCGCTCAAGCAGTTGGTATGGCACTTGCTAGTAAACATTTAACTGCTCTATATCCTGATGGCGATAAATTATTTGAACATAAAGTTTATAGTTTGTGCGGCGATGGCTGCTTAGAAGAAGGAATTTCTCAAGAAGCTATTTCTTTCGCTGGTCATAATAAACTTAACAACTTAATTTTGATTTACGACGCAAATGATGTCACTTTAGACGGTGGACTTAATTTATCTAATAGCGAAAATGCTAAATATCGCTTTTTAAGCGCGAATTGGGATGTTTTAGAAGTAAAGGATGGAAATGATATCGACGCTATCGATAAAGCGCTTCAACGTGCGAAATTGAGCGTCGAAAAGCCAACCCTAATTATCGTTCATACTATCATCGGCTATGGTTCTAAATTACAAGGGACGAATAAAGTTCATGGTTCACCATTAGGTGAAGAAGATGGTCAAGCCGCTAAAAAATCATATGGTTATGACTATCCTGATTTCTTCGTACCAGAAGAAGTTTACGATTTATTTAAGCAAAGCGTCGTCGAAAAGGGCGAAAAAGCTTATCAAAAATATGAAGATACTCTTAAGTGGTACGAAAAAGTTCACCCTGAACAATATCAAATTATTAAGCACACGCTTGAAAATGATGTCAGCGAATATCTTCCAAAAGAGATCGTTCTTGAAAAGAAAGATAGTGTTTCAACACGTGTCGCGAGTGGAAATGCTTTAAATTGGCTCGTAAATATCGTTCCTAATCTTTTCGGCGGAAGTGCAGATGTCGCTCATTCGGTCATGACTTCTTTGAAAGATAAATCTACTTATAGTCCAAATTGTTTGGAAGGTGTCAATATTAATTATGGTATTCGTGAATTCGCTATGGCAGCAATAAATAATGGCATCTTATTGCACGGTGGACTTAGAAGCTACGGCGGTTGTTTCTTAGTGTTCGCTGATTATTTAAAACCTGCTATCCGTATCGCAAGTCTTTCTAAATTACCGGCCATTTATCTATTCTCACACGATTCTATCGCTGTTGGAGAAGATGGTCCTACGCATCAACCGATCGAACAACTTGCTATGTTACGAAGCATTCCTAACGTCGATGTCTATCGTCCGGCGGATGAAATGGAAACTTATGCTTCGTGGTTACTTGCTTTAAAAAATACCACTCATCCATCTTGTCTTATTTTATCGAGGCAAAATCTAACGAAGTTAGATGAATCTAGTTTAGAAAATGTCGAAAAAGGTGGTTATATCGCAAGTAAAGAAAAAGGACTTTTGATGTTTACTATCTTAGCGACAGGAAGTGAAGTTTCTTTAGCGATCGAAGCACAAAAAATATTAGAAGATGAAAAAGTTTATGTACGAGTCGTTTCTTTACCTTCTTTAGAAGTATTTGCAAGACAAGATGAAAAATATCAAAAAGAAGTTTTAGGAACAAGTTACGATAAAAGTATTTCTTGTGAAATGC
>CASFRI010000005.1 GCA_949297055.1 uncultured bacterium
AGTTGACGGTTAAATTTTTCCACCATCCACCGCAGGGAATAATTGAACCATAAAAGCAAAAACCCAGGCATGGTTGCTTGGGTTTTAAACTAATCTAGTGTAAAACTTTTACTTATACATTGCAAAGTGCGATTTTCAAACGTCCTTTATCATCGGTATAAAAAGAAAAAAACCTGAACACCCCTAGAGGTATCAGGCATCATCTACGATAATGGTGGCTCAACCCAGATTCGAACTGGGGACACACGGATTTTCAGTCCGATGCTCTACCTACTGAGCTATCGAGCCAAAATGCCTGGCGGACCTGACGGGAATCGAACCCGCGATCTCCTCTGTGACAGAGAGGCATGTTAACCGCTACACCACAGGTCCACGTATGCTTAAATATTATCTATTATTCATCTACTTATTGCAATAGATTTTTTGTTAAATCCATAAAAATGACGAAGTAATTAAAAAGGGTGACCAAAGTCACCCTTCACATTTTAAAGTAAGTAAGCTTGTCGAATTAATAATTTTCGCAGCGTAATTCGAAATAAGATTTTGCGTGTTTACAAACTGGACATACTTCTGGTGCGGCTTTTCCAACGTGGATGTGACCGCAATTACGACATTTCCAAATGACGACATCTTCTTTGATGAAAACGTGGTCAGTCTTAAGATTTTCAAGAAGTTTAAGATATCTTTTTTCGTGCTCAGCTTCGATCTTAGCAACGCCTTCCATTTGGGCCGCAATTTCTAAGAAGCCTTCTTTTCTTGCGGTTTCAGCCATTTCCTTATACATTTCGGTCCATTCATAGTTTTCACCATTCGCAGCATCAAGAAGATTTTCCATCGTCGTAGGAATACTTCCTTCGTGAAGAGCTTTGAACCAAAGTTCAGCGTGTTCTTTTTCATTCGCGGCGGTCTCTTCAAAAATCGCAGCGATTTGTTCGTAACCTTCCTTTCTTGCTTTGGAAGCATAATAAGTATACTTATTACGCGCTTGTGATTCACCAGCGAACGCTGTCCACAAATTCTTTTCTGTTTCCGTGCCTTTTAAACTTTTTGCCATATGTAACTTTTATCCTCCTTTACATACTTTATTAAGTATAACTAAGTATTTATATTCTAGCAAATTAAATGCTCGAACTCTAATGTAATTCATCCGGTAATTCGATATATTCGTAATTCGTCTTATTATTCGGATTATTTGCGACCCTTTTCATCTCGTTATAAACTTCATCTCTTAACTTCTTCACCGCTTCTGGCTTAGATAAAGTTAAATCTGGATAAAATGGTCCACTTAAAGTGACGTCCACGCGTGGCTTTTTAAAAGGCCACTTCGCCGGTCGATAAGTCGTCGTGGCGACGACAGATGGTAAATTTAAATTGATCGGATAATGGAACGCCCTCGTGCCAAAGTCACGAATCTTCGTGCAAAATGGCCAAATATGTTCTTCTGGATACACTAGTATGCAGTTTTTCTTATCTTTTGCGTAATAACTAATCGCTTCTACAAATTTACGGGCGTGCGATAAGTCGCTTGGAACAGGAATCGCCCCTAACATTTCGACGATCGTCTTAATTCCTCGAATGGAAAATGTTTCTTGCGAAGCGATCGTACGCACCCTTCGATAAGGATTACACAAGACGACATGCGCTCCTAAATCTAAATTTAAAGTATGATTCGCATATAAGAAATAACCAGTCTTTTTCACTTTCTTCATGACCGCTTTACGATTGTGAATTTTCGTTCCGTGTGAAATCTTAGTAATTAAAGCGATGATCGGAGTAGCGAAGACGTAATAAAGAATCCAAGAAAAGAATCTAAAGAAAATATTCTTCTTAATAAATTTATAATTTTTCTTCAATGGTCTTACGACTGGTTTAGTCTTAGCGAAATCATCTTTTCTTTCATCCGTATAATAAATAACTTTAGTTTGTAATTTTTTTGTGACGACTGGAAGGTGTTTTTTCGTCTCATGAATTCTAATTGCATCTTTTAACATTTGTTCCATTTGATCCATACTTTTTTCAAAAGAAAAGTGTGAACCAAAGCCTTCGTATTCTTTAGAAATTCTTGCTTTTTCTTCTGGGTGTTCGATCCAATAAGTAATCTTATCCGATAAATCTTTATAAGAACGATAATCGAATAAATTCATCGGATGAAGAGCGAATCTATTCGTTGCAGATCTTGGTGAATTTGAAATGACTGGCACTAGACCACACGTCAAAGCTTCCACACAAGAAATAGCTTCAATTTCAATTAAAGAGGGGTGAACATAAAGATCACAGTAATTGATGACATCGACGATTTCTTCTCTACCAAAAAATTTGACGATAGGAGGATTAGGTAAACAGTTACCTAACTTAGCGCTGTGATCAGCGGGGGGC
>CASFRI010000006.1 GCA_949297055.1 uncultured bacterium
AATCGGTAATTTATTTAAACTGCTAGAAGAAAAAAATATCTTATTAAATTCCAAAATATCTACCCTTAAAAAGTATAAAGAGGGACTAGTTCTAAAAGCACTAAAATCTACTATCGAAAATTGGAAAAATGGTTCCGTTAATGGGATTAGATTAAGCTCATTCTTGGTACCGTATAAAAAGTTAGGCTCAACGGATAACTATATTCACGCTACTCTTTCGAAGGAAGGAATTTCCGATAAAACAGAAAGATACAACAGAGATTTTTTAGTAAAAGATGAGAATAAAAAATACAGAATAACTGATGAAGGTGATTTGATATATAACCCCGCTAATTTAAAATTCGGAGTCATTTGTATAAACCATTATGGAAAATGTGTTGTTTCGCCTATCTATGAAACATTTAAAGTGAGAAATATTGATAGAGTTTTATTAGAATCCATCGTTACTTCTAAATCCTTTATTCACTACGCATTAAAATTTGAAGAAGGAACTGTGTACGAAAGAAGATCTGTATCCGTGGATGACTTATTAAAAATAAAAGTCTGTCTTGAAGATGTAAATCAAGAAAAATTCGTTAATATTCTTAAAACAACAACAAATAAATTAATGCTTTTAAGAAACATGAAAGAGCACTGTGAAAGCTTAAAACAATTCTTACTAAGAAATATGTTTATATAAATAGATTTGACAATAGATATTTCTTGATCTCTTTTAGTTTATTTAACTTAGATTCTAAATTTTTTTCGTGTTCTTCAATTACTAAAAACACCGATGAAATCTTTTTTTGTTTATCTAATGATAATGGCTTTATTTTATAAATTTCTTCAATAATCGAAGGATGGGCCTTTGATGTATAATCAAATTTATTATGACGCCAGTTATCCCACATATTGATATAAAGCCATGTATAATCCCACTTTACTAAATCAATAATTTTAATGAAACCACAAACATTAGTGATTGAGAATTTATGTTTTTTCCTGTGGAAAGGTTGACCTCCTCCATCGATTGACCAAGTAATTAAATCTTCATCATATTTATAGAAGTTCGAGTAGCAAAATAAACCGTCGTTTTTAGCTGAAGAAGAATAAACAGGATATATTCCTTCTTGTCTTGGAATTATTGTTCCGCGTCCTATTTTTAATTCATTTTCTGAAACTAAATATTTAAGTGCTTTTTCCTCATTTTCTGATAAAGAAAGACATAATTTCATGATTCCTTCTTTATACTTTTTAAGGTTCCTTCTCTAAAGACTTTAAGGTACCGAAATTAAGGTTTAGAGAATTTGTTGAAGAATGGAAAAAAATAAAACTTAATGATATTTCTATCCGAATCAAAAGGAAAAATAAAGAAAACCTTCCTTTAGTGCCGTTGACAATTTCTGCCCAACAAGGTCTCATAAACCAGTATGACTATTTTGATAAGCAAATAGCCAGTTTAAATCTTTCTAATTACTACATCATCAAAAAGGGTGAATTTGTTTATAATAAATCGTATTCGAATGGATACCCATATGGTGCGATAAAACGACTTGATTTCTTCGAACAAGGTGCTCTTTCATCACTTTATATCTGCTTTTCAACAAGTAATATTAATTCAGACTATTTGGTTAGATACTTTGATTCAGGCAAATGGAATAAACAAGTTAAACTAATTTCTGGAGAAGGTGCAAGAAATCACGGCTTATTAAATTTATCCCCATACGACTTTTTCAATATAAGTATAATGGTTACTCCGTCTAGTGAAGAGCAAATGAAAATTTCGCATTTTCTTAATTTGATTATTTCAAAAATAAAATATTTGGAGAACAAAATCGAAGCCCTTAAAAAGTATAGAAAAGGTATTCAAAAAATGGCTTTTAGAAGGGAATCTAATGAAGCATATTTAAAGCTTAAATCGTTGGTTTCATTTATGCCTAAAAGTAAGCTTAGCGCAGGAAATTCTATTGAAAATGGTAAGTATCCTTTTTACCTGTCTGGCGAGAAAATCGGAACCATTAATTCACCTATGTGTGAAGGTTGCTATATCATAGCTAACGATGGTGGTGAAGCGGGCTTTAGACTTTCAAACGGTCCGTTCGCTTATAGTAACCATTGCATTTGCTTTCGAAGTGAGAATGAATGGGTAACACGAAACTTATGTGAGTATCTAGATTCACAAAAAGACAAGATTACATATGTTGGCTTTCTTGGAAGCGGGCTAAAAAACATAGATAGAGGTTATTTGAAAAATTTCAAAGTTCCTTCAACTATTGGAAACAAACAACTTTCCATTTTGTTTTCGTTGTTAGGTGAAAAAATTCAAAATTTAAAAAATGAATTAGTATGGTTAAAAGCAGCAAAACGATATCTTCTTGCTAATATGTTCATATAAACATATCTTTCAATAGTTGTTGTTTGATTTTATTCAAGTTGTTTCTCTCTTCTTCTAATTTATCGTGTTTCTCGGTAATTAAATCGATTACTTTAATAAAAGTAGTTCTTTCTTTAGGGTAATAAACTAATGTATTAGAATAATCTGAATAATAAAGATTAGGTGTGGTTCCTACTTCAATATATTTCTTACATATCCTTTTAAATTGGTTGCACTCAGTAAAAGCAAAAATATACGTCAAGTCATTAGCGTTGTGAGGAATTAGTTCTGACATAGTTCCAAGAATATTATGCTTACCTCGGGTAATGAATGTTTTACCGCATCCAGATCCATATTTTATGATAGCTATTGAGTCATTTGAGTTTCTATAAAAATCAATACGTTTATAGATATTTCCTGTTGCATCATAAACGGGGTAATTCCCATTATTATCTTTAATTTGATTAGTTAATAATTGAGATGTTTGTTGATTAACCAACTTACAAAGCTTCATTGCTTTGTCATTATTTTTAAACCACGAATCGATAATACCTTTTCTATACTTTTTAAGGGCTTCGATTTTTGAAGCAATCAAAGAAAGCTTTTTGTCAACAAAAGATAAGAAATTATCTATATGTATTTGCTCATTGTAATTTTTTAAGAGAACCTTGCATTTACCAATTTCGTTCTTATTGATTTTTATTGGGAAGGCGTTATGAATAGTTCTTTTATATAATTCCTTTTTAAAATGTGAAGATTGAATGTAGTAATAAAGATATCTAACATTTACGTCTTTTACAACGATCCTTAATAATGCCAAAGAAACATAAAAAGCAAGAGCATTATCTGTGTTTACTATTGCTGGAGTACCAATATCCCCAATTCTAGTCATTAAAATGTCATCTTTTTTTGGCTTTATAGGATATAAATTCTCAAAATCTTTCTTGCTTATGAACTTATTAGTAGCCTCTAAATCATTTATGTTTTCTACACTAACAAACGGTATGCCTTCATGTAAATAATGAGGCGTTTGATGAGTTCCATCGAAAATATTACAAATTTTATTTAATGATATTTTTTTGACCTTAAAGTCTTTATTTGAGGATTAGGTTATCGAGAGATTTTACGGCTTTCCTTTTGGTGCTGTATTCGCTATGAACGTAGATGGAAATAGTAATGTTGGTGGAAGAGTGCCCCAAGAGTTCTGAAATTGTTTTTATATCAATCTTGTTTTCAATTAGTCTAGTAGCAAATGTATGTCTCAAAGCGTGAAAAGTAGTGGTTTTTATTTTTAATTTCTTGAGAAGTGTCTTATAAATCTTTCTATAGTTTCTAGGTTCCTTCGGAGTAGTTGAATTGGTTAGGAAATAGGTATCTCGATTCGACGGCTTAATGGAAACTAAAAAATCATATAGAAAATTACTAATCGGTATGTTTCTTAGTCCCGATGACGTTTTTGTTTTACCAATTTGAATAGCAGATTTATTGTTTTTTATACAAATCCTCTGCAATGTCTTATTTACATTAACCTGTCTCTTCTTTAAATCAATATCGCTCCATTTGAGCGCACATATTTCACCAATTCTCATTCCGGTGAGCAAAGATAAAATTATTCCACTATATTTTTGTCGTTCATCATTTAAGATATAGTTGATTAGTTGTTTTTCTTCAATTCTCGTAAGTGTTTCAACATTTTTTCTTTTTGCTAGCGGTGGAAAATCTAAATCGATCATTGGCATATCGAAGTTTGAAATCTTAGCTTCTCGCTTCAATGCTAATTTAATTAGTAAAATCGCTTCTCTAATGACTATCGAAGTTGTTTTTTCAATCCATTGTTCATCCACATATTTTTGAAGCAAAGAATTGTTAATTTGTGCGATGTCAATTTCTTTAAACCATTCCTTTATATGGTTTTCAAATAAATTATGGTATCTCGCTAATGTAGATGAATTTAGGATAGTATTTTTAAATCTTATGTAATTTATAATTACATCATTTAATAGTTTTTGCATTATGGTTTCTCCTTGTTAATAAAAAGGAGAACTTCACTAAGAAAGATTACTTTAAGTATTGTATTTTAAGTTTTAAATTGCAAATATATTATCAATTCTAAGTAGCTTTTTCTTTTTCATTTTTCCTCTATTCCTTTTTATTTTTTACGTGCTACAATGAGGGCATGTTAAAAGTGTTTCAAGAAGTAAATAAAAAGATCTTAGCGAAAGCCTATGAAAGCGTCGATGAATTAAATTCATTAGAAGCGGGTAGTTGGGTTCATCTTTCTAATCCCACTCCTGAAGATTTAAAGAAGATTAATGAATTAACCAATATCTCTTTAGATTTTTTAAATTGTGCGCTTGATGATGAAGAAAGTGCGCGTGTGGATAAAGATGATGGTGATTCTTTAATTGTTTTAGATACGCCTTTGATGTTAGATGAAGAAAAGGCTAATTACACAACTGTACCTTTTATCATTGCTTATAATAAAGATTATTATGTTACTATTTGTAAACATGATGTAGCATTAATTTCTGAAGTTTTTAGAAAAGTCAAATTAGTGGAACCTCATAAACATGTTAGATTAACCCTTCATTTAATCTATCGCCTAGCGACTTTATTTATTACTTACTTAAAGAAAATAAACGCTCATACGGAAGCTTTAGAAATTAAACTTAGAACATCAGTGAAAAATAAAGAAGTCTTAGAGTTAATGGATAAAAATAAAGCCTTAGTGTACTTCTCGACCGCTTTAAACGCTGATAAGGGTGTTTTATCTAAATTACTTCGCAGCCAAACTTACAAAAGATTTGAAGATGATTTCGACTTGATGGAAGATGCAGAAGTGGAAATGGATCAAGCCATCGAAATGTGTTCGATTTATCGAAACATTCTTTCTGGGATGATGGATGCTTTCGCTAGTGTTATTAATAATAATATGAATACGATCATGAAGACCTTATCAGTCATCACTATCGTCATCTCTTTACCAACTTTAATTGCTTCAATTTATGGGATGAATTTAGAATATTTACCATTAGATGATAATAAGTATGGCTTTTGGATCATCTTATGTATATGTGCGGTCTTTGCCATCATTGGAGCCATCGTTTTATTCTTCATCGGAAGTGGTATTAGACATAGAAGAAAATAATAATTATTTAATTACTTGACTTAACTTTACTTTGATAAATTATGTAAGTACATGCACTTTTTAGATGTCGGTTGCATCTACGGAAGAGGATGCGGGAATGTCAATATGATCGCTAAGCAATATTATCTAGAAGCTTATCATCTTGGAAGAAGTTTAAAATGAGACTGAAATAAGTCATCTCAAATAGCGACTTTTATATTTTTAAAATAGCTAAAAAAACAAAAATCACGTCACGAAAATGTCAAAAATCACGTCACGAAATCTTGCAAAGTCACGTCAAATGCTTGTAAAAAATATCTTTTATATATTTATGCTTATATGAAGCATATAGTTTTAACTGCCCCGTTTTGCTAAAGTTTATTAACTATTTTTCTTCGTTTTTGACTTCCTACCGATGAAGATGATAGCGATAGCGATAATAATGATTAAAATGCCGATGACGATTAAAACGATGTGTATGTAATCTTCGACGGGTGTAGGAAATCTTTCTTCTGATAAGAAATCATCATAATTATAAGTTTCTCTTATTTGATTATAAGAATTCATAAATGAAGTATCGTTTTTTATAGCTTCTTTTGATTTATTAGATAATGCATGATATCTATTACCTAATTCATACCACGTATCGCTTGTTACAATGTTAGAAGTATTTTCATTAAATAAACTTATAAAGCCATCGTGACCGGCTGTGACGTGATCATAATTTAATAAAGCTTCGACGTCGATTCTTCCATAGCCTGTATAAATATCATTACCTACTTCATCTATATCGATTGCGGTATGAAACATAGCAAGTCTAGTTTCTTCATTCGTCGCCTCTTTATATTTTGTTTGATATAACGCTGCTGAAGCAGCGGAAAGTGGAGAAGCAAAAGAAGTGCCAGCCTTAGTAGTGTAACTATTGATACCGTATTTAGAATCATAAGAATCGTAAGTATAAGGATAAACGTAGCTGACGTAAGGGGTAAAAGCATAGCCTGGCGCCATTAAATCGACATATCCATAGGTGGAAAAATAAGCTCTTTCATCTTTTGATTTTTCCGCGAGAGCGCCTATGGAAATGACATAGTCATTACAAGCAGGGAAATAATCATTATATGTATTATCATTTCCTGAAGCGGCAAAAATTAAAACGCCTTGTTCGACGTAAAGGGCTTCGAAGATTGGACTAAAGATAGAATTAATTAAAGAAGTTTCTTCTGGAGTGGTGTCGACGAAACCTAAAGACATATTAATAATATCAACATCACCTAAAGAATATGTATAAGTTAAAGCTTCTGCGATTTCAGCCGTATTAAGATTAGCGAGTTTTAAATGAATTAATTCAACTTCACTGGCAAGCCCCATTCCACCTTGATTATTCACTGGTTCTTTAATAGTTCCTGTAACAGAAGTGCCGTGAATTAAAGGAGAAGATTCTTGATCATAATCGTAAGTAGGATCTTCAGCTAGAATTGAATAATCGTTACGGTATCTACTAACGATTTTAGTTTCCACTTGTTCAGTTTCAAAGTTGTAAGTAAAAGAAGCGCTTCTATTCGATAAGACGTTTCTTCCGTTCGGTGAATAAGCGGCAGAGTCATATCTTACCCCGGTATCGATGACGGCGATGGTGACGCCTTCACCTCTATAAGTGTCTAAGACGCTCGTGGCGTTTAAAACGTCGAATTGATAATCTTTTTGATAAGAATAAAACTCTTCATTGGCGGCCTTACTTGCGTAGGCTAAAGATTCCGCTTTTAAAGTTTTTAAACTTGCTAAATCTAGATTATGAAAAGAAGTAGGGTCTAATAAACTTGGGGCGCTTACGAGCGTTAACAAAGTTAAAAATGCAAATGTTAGGATAATTTTATTCTTTTTCATCATAGTTTCATTTCTTTTCTTTTTTCTTTTTTATATCGAATAAAGAATCTTTGATGCCGACCCAAAGGAGCAAAGATATTTCCGCGGGAATGCCAAGTAAAAATAAAGGCCAAGGATTGTAATCTAAGAAAGATAAGTAACAAGCTGTAATAAGTGACCAAGCAAAGACGGTGGAAATATAAAAGATATAAACTCTTTGACCCCAGACGTGATTAATAGCGAATAAGACGATACAAGAAACTGGAACTGCCCAAATGAAAGTTTGCCAATAGTTGATGTCATTTACCATTAAAACCCAGACGTAGATGATCGTAGCGAGCATCCACACGAGACTTACTAAAAGACAAGTGATCGATATTTTATTTTGTGGTCTTAAGCGGTAACGGTCTTTTTCCCTACTTCTATCTTCTTTTACTAAATAATCTAAAGTTACTCCATAAAAAGTCGCGAGTTTATAAAGTGTTTCTAAATCTGGCAAAGTGTCACCATTTTCCCATTTAGAAACAGCCTTATCGCTATAATTAAATAATTCAGCGACTTCTAATTGGGTCATCTTTTTTTCTTTTCTTAAATTCGTTAAGTTTTTTCCAACAATTCTTTTTAATTCTTCCATGTTGTCTATTATAACTATTTTAAACTTTTAAAAAAGTTTTTTTATCTAACTCTCCAAATTAGAGAGTAGATTTTCACTATTCTATTAATTATAGATATCACTCTATTTTCTAGGTTCTTATTAAGAGGGCGACAAAAACGAGAAAAAAGTTTTTAATATCGCTTGCTATGAAAAATAAACCTAGCAAGAAAAAAATCATCATTACATCCATCATCTCAGTATTCGCCATCTCAATTGGTGTCGGAGTGGGAGTGTTTTTTGGTCAAGAATTTTTAGGTCCAAAAACAAATTATGATGCTTTTGATCCTTTAAATTATGAAGATGATATCGATTCATTATATAAAGAATATTTAAATTCCGGTGGTGATTACACTAAGTTTGAGCCATATGAACTAGTAAGTATTGCTTACCATAAATTTGAATTAGAAGAAAATTCTTATAGTGTGACCGATGGAAACATTGCGGCTTCTATCGTCAATCAAACTTTAAGAAGTGTATCTATTAAAAATAACGATTTATATTTTAATGAATCCATTTCTCAATCCGGTATCGTTAGCGTCGCCAAAAGATTTTATCAAGAAGCGGGAAGTGTGACGACTTATAACGGTAAAGATATTAAAGATGGCGTCATGGCTTCTTGGAATGAAGAAGATAAAATTATTTCTAATTTAGAAGATTATGAAGATGAGTGGGGTAAAACTTTAAAAAGAAGTTCGATTTATATTATTTCTTCTAAGACTGTTTTAGATAGCGAAGTTAATAAAGAAGACAATGACTATGTTATTTCTTTATCTTTAGATCCTACGACAAGCGTGCTTCGTTACGTGAAGCAAATGGAAAAGATGTCAGATTTATCAAGGAAACCAGAATTTACTAGCATCGATATGAAAATTACTTTAGACGATGAATTAAATTTGATAGAACGTGAAATCGATGAAGTTTATACCGTCTACATGATGGGAGCGCACACCTCTAATGCACATCTAATAGATTTTTATTATCCAAATGTCAAAATTGACATTCCGAGTTTAAATACAAATTTTAATTATGAAGGAGAAAATGTATGAAAAAGATGAAAGGATTTTTAAAGCAAACGGCAACTTTTTTAGTTTTGCTAACGGCATCAGGTTTTGGAAGTTATTACCTATGTATGGCTATTGGTTCACAAAGTGTTGGGCCAACACCCATTGAACCAGATCCTGAACCGCCATTGAAGCCAAGTGAAATTTTAATGTCTTCTTTAACTTCACTTGAAACGTTTGACGTCGATGGTGAACTTAGTTTTACTTATCAACCTTCTTTAAGCCAAGGTAAGGTTTTAATTGATGCAAGCGCGGACGCGTCTGATTTAACCAATTTAAAAATTAAAGGCGATTTAAATATCGATTTTGGTGGTTCTAAAGTTAACGCAAGTGCGACTTACATCGATGAAACTTTATTTTTAGATTATAACGAATCTCATCTAAAGATGAGTAACGCAAATATTTTGAGTTTTATCGATATGTTATCATCTTTAAATATTAACGTTGCTTTACCTGATTCCTTAGTAAATTTAGATTTAGCGGGCTTACTAGATAAAATTGAAGCGATGGAACCCTTAGTGGATCCTGATGGTTACGTCTTTGAACTCGCAATCGATGAACATATTTCTTTATTTTTTAAATCAGATTTCAATTATGAATTTACTGGTTTAAGAACTAATAAGTTCTTTTATCAAGATATGTTCGCTTTCTTAGATGTAGATATTACAAGAACTAGTGCTTCTAATCCTATCGTTAGCCCTGAAAGTATCGAAGGTTCACCGATTTATCAAAGTATGGAACCTCTTACCAATATTTTTAAGAACTTATATCATACTTTCAATTCTAAGACAAATACTTTTAATTTAAATCTAGCGATGAAAGATGAAAATTTATCGCCTATCATTACTTTAGATGGTAATTTATCTTTCGATTTAACTAATAATCAATACGCTTTAGATTTTAGTTTAAATGAGAATGCAAGAAGTCATAATTTTGAACTTTATTATCTAGATAAAACTATTTATTTAAATCAAGGGAATGTGAACTTCATTAGCGTGCAGAGTGAATCTATTGCGTCTTTAATCTCTTATTTATTCCAACAAATTGGGGATGAGGCTTTATCTAGTTTCTTAACGGAAGTTTCCGAAGGCTTAGCGACGGATGAGATTATGAACATTCTTTCTAACTTAGAAAATTTAAATAGTTGGATTATTAAGATTGATGTAAGCGAAAATGTAACTACTATTACTTTCGATTTATCAGTCTTTGGCTTAGAGATGGAAGCATTCACTTTATCTTTATCATCGACGAATGAACTTATCGGTATTTCTTTAGATGATGTAAGCTATGGTGGTTACCATTTTGATTTAAATTTAAATCAAGTTGCTTACGATTTAAAAACTCCGGAAGTAAGTAGATACGTCGCAATTGATCCAGCGTTTAATCTTGTTCCAACAATATTTAATTTAACGAAACAAAATAGATTTAGAATTGAATTAGCAGGGGAAATGATATCAAGTGAAATAAACACTCCTAAACTTACTTTAGATGGTGGTTTCCAATTTGACGTCTACGAAAAGTTCGGTTTTGGCGAAGTCACCTTAGTGGATCGCTCTAATTATTCGCATCGCATCCAAGCCGATTACCGTAAAGACAATAATTTACTCATGGCTTATAACTCTAATTTAAGAGCGAAGATGGATGGGAATGCAATCGAAGATGTGATGAATATGATAAAAGATGTCATTAATAATCGCGATGAACATTTCATGGAATTATTTGGTGATATTATTACGATGATTGAATCGACGCCTTTATACACGGCTTTAATGGGCGGGGATTATGGTTTACTTTTAGCGACACCAAGCATTTCTAATTTAAATGTCACTAATACGTTAATTTCCTTTAATCTTTCAGGGGCGTTATTTGGTTTCGATGATTTAAATATGTTAATTTCCATTCGTTACGATGAATCTAATTTATATGGTTTAGATATTTCTAACGTCACTTTTGGCAATGAAACATTAAGCATTTCTTTAGATTTAAAAGCTTACGATGCTTCTTTAGAAGGAAGTAGACTAAAAATCTCTGATACTTACTTTGATTTTAATGATTTGAAATTGTTCTTAGAACTAGGTATCAATACCGCAATCCATAACGATTATCATTTCGAAGGTAATGTCAATTTAAACCTTCTTAGCATTATGAATGTTGATTTACCAGTTGATATCAAAATTAAAAATGAATCTGGAAACGTCTCTTTAGCGATCGATTTACCTGATGTTCCCGTTATTTGGACGGTAAACGATAATACGGATTATATTCAATCGGATCTTATTAACATCGAAAGAAGTGCTTCAATTTATTATAAAGATGGTCTTATCTATCTAGAAAAGACGGATTACGATCAAAAGACGGACTTATTTAGTCCTAAATACGATGTCACTTATACCCAAGTTGTGAATTTAGATACGTTCTTCAACAATATCTTAGATTACTTGTTAGAATTTGTGTTAGATTTACGTGAATTTTATCTTAATATGATTAAAACCTCGACACCTAGTACGGAAGGTCAAATCATCCATTATGAAAATTTAATTAACGACCTAGAATATAATTCTAGTGGCCAATATTTCTACCTTGATTTCAATTTATATGAACTAACTAAGAATAAAGACTTAAGTAACATTCTCATCAAAGTTTACGCGGATGAAGTAAAGAAAGAATTAAAAGGTATTGATGTCACACTTAATATTAAAGTCGGTGTTCCAATCTCTTTAAATGCTTCTTTAAATTTAGTGAACTTAGGTGAAGTAGTGGATTTATCGAAGATGAATAATTTCATCAATGAACATCAAAACGATGAATTAGGAGTCACCAACATTTACGAAGTGAAAGCTTAGTGAGCTCTCATCTCCTTTTCACTCTTTGGGCTAGGATAAATAAATTCTTAGCCCTTTTCTTTTGCTTAATTTTTTCATATTTTTTACTTTTTCTTTCACTTTTATTAATCCTTTAATATATTAATGAAAAAGAGAGTATTGCTTAAAAAAAATAAGCGAAAAAATTTATGAAAAAAAATTATTTGCAAAGGTAAAATTTTGTCATTATTATGAAATTAAAGAAAGTGCTTAAACGTTTAAGCAGTGACGATTAGGCACATATTTGGAGGAATGCTAATGAAAAGAAAGCTATTCACAATTTTGCCACTTTTATGTGGAGTGGCGCTCGTCATGGGGGTTTCTTCATGCGATGATCCAGTTCCGGGCCCTGGTCCAGATCCAGATCCTGAAGCACATACGGTTTCTTATCTTGATGGCGAAACTGTCCTTCACACCGAAGAAGTGGAAGATGGAAAAACCGCTCCTGAATGGGATCCGACAGCAACAGTTACTGATAAGACGTTCCTTGGCTGGTATGGTGAACCGACGTTAACGCATGCTTACGATTTTACGACACCAGTCACTGATGACTTATCAATCTTTGGTTCTTTTGTTTCTTATCAAGAAGATACGCGTCGCTGGGCGCTTGCGGGAAGTGGACAAACGGAATTATTAAGACTCTCTAACTGGGGCACAGTGTTCAATGATGAACATTACATGGTTAAAGAAGATGTCGATGGTGCCAATATCTATACGATTGAAATTAACCTCTTCAGCGGCGATCAATTCCAATTCACTGATCCTGTTATCGATGAAGAAGCAGGTACAGTTTCTTGGGGTCATCAAAGAGGTGGCGGTTACTTAGTGGAACCAACTCGTGATGGAACGGAATATTTCTCCGTCGGTGGTGGTTTAGGAGCTGATAATTATACTTCTAACATTACGGCGAATGTCGATGGTCGTTACAAATTTACCTTGACGACTTATCCCGCTGGCGATTTCCAAAAAGATGATTCACCAGAAACTTATAACAACCGTAACTATTACGACACCTTAGAATGGGAAAGAGTTGGTGATTCGACGGAAACTAGACCTGAAACGACGACGACCTTCTTTATTAAAGGTGCTGAAATTACTTCTTGGGCAAATTTACAAAATGATCATACCTTGATGGTTGAAACCGATGGTATCCATACTTTAAATAATGTTTATTTAAGAACGAGCGATGAATTTATGTTTGCTTCCTTAGTCACCGATACTGCTACAGGTGAAGTAAGTGAAGGTAATGCTTATATTCGTGGCTCTAACTTAACGGAGGCTAGTAAAGAACTTGTCAGCGGTGAAGCTAATATGAAAGTTCTCGCGCGGACGGCTATTATAACTTCGTTTATGATGCGGAAGCGGAAACATTAGAAGTAACGAAGAACGATGAATATGTGCCACCTATGGCTTCTTATTACGTCGACGGTGACTTCGGTGGAAGAAGTTGGGGTATTGAAGAAAGCTTGAAGCTTACTCAAAGCGCAAGCGATCCTGATGTCATGGAACTTGCTACTCCTATCACTGTGAGTGCAGCTGGCGAACAATTAGGTATTCAATATTACAATGCTGAACTTGATAGCCCATACGTCGATTTCTTCGGCTCTGGTTACGTAGCGGTGGCGGATGAAGCTTATGATCTAAGTGCGACAAATATTGTCTTCAACACTCCTGGTCAATATAACATTTCCATCAACACGTATTCTCACATCATTACGATTACTGCGGTAGTTTAAAATTTAAAACATTCGAAAACTGTGGGTGCGGATTATCCTTCTTACCGCACCCATGGTTAATCGATGAAATATTGATGTTTATCACTTTCTTCGCGGTTGATCGCTAAATTTAAAGTTTCGATGATAGCGTCAAATTTCTTTGTCTTATCGACGTCATAAAATTGATGTTCGACATTTAAGACATCAAGATAATGATGCAAAGATGAATTGAAGACGATGAGTGGTTTATCTAACTTAGTTACTTCTTCTTCTAAAGATTTAAAATCGACGATGAAACGAACGTCAAATCGTTCTTTTAAAGAAGTGATCGTCTTATCATCTAAATAAGGTAAGGAGAAGTAAGTAAATTCATTTGAATTTAATGATTTAAAGGAATTGTTAATTTCGAAGAAAAGATTATCTTCGATGAGGCAATCGACTGAGATGAGTGGAATGAAATTTAATTCTCCTAGCTTCATGAAAGTTTCTTTGTTCACACGATAAGTGATGATAGCGTCGACGTAATTATATTTAGCAATCATATTGTTAGGGGCGATTGTGATATTGTATTTATAAGGTCTTAGATAAGTGGAAAGATGATTGATGAATCTTAAGACTTCGGCTTGATAAAGAGGAAAGTCGTTCTCACCGTAGAAGAAAAGAATATTATGAATTTCTCCGGTGGCAAGACTTCTGGCATAAGGGTTAGAACGATACATGTAAAGATTAGCGATTTGTAAAATCTTCTGCTTCGTCGCTTCAGTGATGCGTGAATCCTTCTTATCGTTTAAAACGTAAGAAACACTTGCGACGCTTACGCCACACATCTTAGCGATATCTTGCATAGTAATCTTCTTTTTCATCAAAAATAATTCTAACTTATTATTCATATTTAAAAAAGGAAACATTTTATGGATAAAGCAGCTTTAAGACATAAAAGTGATTCAATTTATTCTTTTGCGATAAGCGAAGATGAAGTAGAAATTCGTTTACTTACAAAAAAAGATGATGACATCGCTAAAGTTGAATTAGTGTATAACGATAAATATTCATTCCATGAATGTGTAAAAACTTTAGTTATGCCAAAAATTTGTCATGATGACACTTACGATTATTACGTTCGTAGGATCAAATTGAAAGATAAACGCTTTGCGTACGTTTTCAAATTGACCTTACAAGACGATAAAGTTTATTACTTTAGTGAAAGTGGGGTAAGCGAAACTTACGATATTTCAAAAGGCTTCTACGATTTCTTTCAAGTTTCTTTCATCAATCCACTTGATATCATCAAAATAAATCCTATTTTACAAAACCGTCGTTTCTATCAAATCTTCGTCGATAGATTTTACGATGATAAAAGTAAAGTTAATCCGCGCATAAATATTTCCTGGGGCGATAAAGTGACTCCCAAAACGATCGCTGGCGGAAATTTGAGGGGCGTTAAACAAAAGCTTGATTACCTTTTAAGTCTCGGCATTAACGCTCTTTATTTGACGCCTATTTTCAAATCTTATTCTAACCATAAATACGATACGATTGATTATTATCAAATTAGCGAAGATTTCGGTGATGAAGAAGATTTATCTTCCTTAGTGAAAGAACTTCATAGGAACGACATGATCATCTTACTCGATGGCGTATTCAATCACGTTTCCGATGAATTTTTTGCTTTTAAGGATGTGAAAGAAAAAGGCAAAGATTCAAAATACTATCAATGGTTTTTTATCGATGGGGAAAAAGTCGATGAAAGTAAGAAAAATTATGAAACGTTTGCGAGTTGCCCCAATTTACCTAGATTAAATTTAAACGATGAAGAAGTGCAAGATTATATTATTGAAGTTGCTAAACATTACGTCGTCAATTATAAAATTGATGGATTTAGGCTCGATGTGAGTGATGAAATTCCTCACACTTTCTGGCTCAAATTTAGATTTGAACTGAAAAAGATCAAAAAAGATATCGTCTTATTAGGGGAAAATTGGCATAACGCTCATACGTATTTAAATACTGGTTTCGAATTCGATAGCATTATGAATTATGCTTTTACCAAGGAAGTTTTAAATTATGTTGCGTATGAAAAAAGTGATGCAAAAACATTTAAGAATCGTTTGATTTCAAACTTATTTAGATATAAACGTAACGTCAATTATAACTTATTAAATCTACTTTCTAGTCATGACGTCGATCGTTTCTTAGAAGATTGTAAGCATAACGTCAATCGTTACCTTATCGCTTACGCCTTACTTTATACCTACATCGGTGTCCCTTGTTTATATTACGGTGATGAGATTGGTCTAGATGGAGGTTATGATCCATATAATCGCGCTTGCTTCATCTGGGATGAAAATAAGTGGGATAAAAAAATAAATGAAACGATTAAATCTTTACTTGCTTTGCATAAGGAAGAGAAGATGAACGAACTCGAGATAAATATCATCGAAAAAGATGGTGTCTTCATCCTAGAAAGATTTAACAAAAATAAAGTAATTACTTTATACGTCAATTTATCTAACAAGGTCAAAACGATTTTACCCAAAGGGGAAATCGTCTTAGCAAATAATTTCAATTTTAAAAACTTACTACATGAAGGATTTCTTATCACAAAGGAGGTAAAAAAACTATGAAAAGTAAGAAACTTATTTCTACCTTATTGCTCTCGACGTTAGTCATCGGCCTCGCTAGTTGCGGCGGAGGCGGAGATGGCCCAGATGATGGCGGAGATGGAAGCGTCTTCGACAAGTTTGATGGGAATCTAGAAGCCGGGGCGACGATTAAAGTCGTCGAAAACGATACCGCTATTAAGATGGGCTATCTTGATGAATTGCTAGATGCATTTAATGAAGCTTATGCGGAATATAACATTACTGCAATCGACGCTAATCAAGGTGAATTTGCTGATTTACCTAATAGCGGTCCTTATGGTTATGGACCAGATGTCGTTTATCAAGCAAATGATGTCTTGATGGGCTGGGTGCAAGATAGGCATATCACTCCTCTTCCCGCCGAAAAGATCGAAGCTTATCAAAGTGGAGTTATTCCTAGCGCCGCTCAAGCGGCATATCAAGCGGAAGTGGGTGGAGTAAATTACACCTTTGGTGTACCGCTCAACATCCAATCACCTTTACTCTATTACCGTAAAGATTTGTTGCCTGCGGATTGGGAAACGACTTGGGACGATGATCAAAATGGTGTCCCTGATATGGTCGAAAACTTAG
>CASFRI010000007.1 GCA_949297055.1 uncultured bacterium
AGACGCAAATTATGCGACAGACTTAGAAAGAAAATCACATGAATTTAGAAGGCCTAAATCTGAAATTCTAAAATCTTTGCAAATATTATTTAGAATAATTGCAATCATAGTGCTCTTGCTAGGCTTATTAATGATTGTAACTAACTACTTTAGAGGTGAATATAAAGACTTTACAGCTTTTAAAGAAAGTGTAGGTACAACTGCAGGATCGCTCGTTGCGATGATACCTTCTGGCATGTATTTATTAACTTCTTTAACTTTAGCAGTAGGTGTTATTAGACTAGCGAAAAAAAGGACGCTTGTACAAGAATTATACGGTATCGAAATGCTCGCTAGAATTGATACCTTGTGTATCGATAAAACAGGTACATTAACCGACGGGAAAATGGAAGTTAAAGACGTAATAACGTCAAAAGAATACAAAGACGGATTAGAAATTTTAGCGTCTTACGTGCATTTAGATGAACACCCTAACTTCACAGGTATTGCCTTAAAAGAACATTTTAAGAAATACGAAAAAATCACATCTTATAAATACACTTCTTTTAGTAGTGAATTTAAGACAAGCTTTGCAATTATCGATAAAAAAACATACGTTTTAGGTGCACCAGAATTCATCCAAACAAAAGATAGTGAAACTATTAAGAGATATGTAGATGAAGAAACAAGCAAGGGTTATCGTGTGTTACTTTTTGCTAAGAGTGATAAAATTATTGATAAACACGAGAATATAAAGGACGAGGTATTTACCCCTTTAGCGATTATTGTTTTAGTAGATCATGTAAAAGACGACGCAAAAGCAACTTTAGAATGGTATGCCTCTAACGGTGTCAATGTTCGCGTTATAAGTGGGGATAATGTTAATACTGCACGTGAAGTAGCTAAGAGAGTGGGATTAAAAAACGCTGAAAAAGCCATTTCTTTAGAAAATATGAGTATTGATGACGTGAAAAAAATTGCTAACGATTATGTCGTATTTGCTAGAGTTAGTCCTGAACAAAAAGAGGCTATTATAAAAACATTACGAGAAGAAAAACATGTCGTCGCTATGGTCGGCGATGGTGTTAACGATATTTTAGCGTTAAAGTCTAGCGACTGTTCTATCGCCATGGCTAACGGTGCTGATGCAGCTAAAAAAGCTTCCCATTTCGTCATGCTCGATTCTAATTTTGCCTCCTTGCCTTCTGTCGTGGAACAAGGTCGACAAGTTATCAATAATTTGCAATCTACTAACTCCTTATTTTTAGTAAAAACTTTCTTCGCTATGTTCATAACTTTTATTTTTACAGTTGCTTCTTTAGCTACGATTTCACTCGATGGCGTTGATATAACGTTCCCTTTCAAAACTAACAATTTTTATGTATGGGAATTTTTAACAATTGGTATAGCCAGTTTCTTCCTAGCCCTACAAACCAACACACATCCTATTTCTGGCGCGTTTACTAAGAATACTTTACGTAATGCGTTCCCAGGGGCAATCGCTATCGCTTCTGGTGTAATTGTCATTTATTTGTTTAATCTATTAGATGCTTTCAATGTCGTAAGTAGCGGTTTATCTGCTAACGAATCTATTGCGCTTACGATGTCGACGATGTATATGACTTTTATAAGCGCCGTCTATTTGTTTAGAAGATGCATCCCTTTTAATCTTTATAGAATTGTTCTTTTTGTTTCTATTTGTATCGTTGCAACTCTAGCAGTATTTACGATTAGTTGGATGAATTGGGATCTGCTTAATACCTCATTTATTGATTTCGATTGGCGTTCATATCTCATCTTATTATTCATCGCTTTATCCGGTGCAGCATTTTATGTCATATTAGATTTGTTATTTCATAACATAAAAATTAGAAGGAGTAAGAGGACAAAACAATATGAAAATTAATGATGAAGTTTTAAAAGCCTTAAAAGAAAATCGACCTGTCGTCGCTTTAGAATCTACGATTATATCGCACGG
>CASFRI010000008.1 GCA_949297055.1 uncultured bacterium
TCCATTTAGCACTTGTCAATATAGAGTGCTAAAAATTACTTGAATAAATTATATATAATTTAAAATTTTTAAATTTTATGTTTTAATTCGTAAATAAAATCTTTGATTTTAAAAATTAACATAAATCATGTAAGATAGAAACATGAAAATCTTAGTAGTAAGCGATACGCATGGTGAAGTTGATAATTTAAGGAAAGTATTAACAAAACACCCAAATATGGATTTATATTTGCACGCTGGCGATAGCGAACTTTCGCCTGAAGAACTTTTCCCTTTCATCACAGTCAAAGGTAATAGAGATTATTTATTTGATATTCAAAAGGAATATATTCACCCCACTCCTTTCGGCAATTTAATCATGCGTCACATCTTACAATATTCATTAAATGATCTTTACGATAAAAATATTAAGATTGTCATCTCGGGTCATACGCATAAATTAGATTACCGTGTCCATGATGGCATTTATTTTATCAATCCGGGTTCTTTAGATTATCCAAGAGATGGAAGTTTAGGAAGTTACGCTATCATCACACTTGAAAGCAAACAAATTCAAGTAAAATTTTACGAAGTAGAATAAATTGAAACTACTAATTTTCTACTTAAATAATATAGTTTTATGAAAGTCAAAAAAAATTGAGCAAAACACTTCTAATATAACTATATATTTATATAAAATATGACTTGCAAAAATTAACTTCTTTTTATAGAAGTAGGCATTCTTTTTTTATCACCTGAGGAGGCATTATGATCAAAGTAAGAAAAAGAGATGAATCGATTGTAGAATTTGACTTAAATAAGATTAAAAACGCGATAGAAAGAGCGTTCAAAGCAGAGAACAAATATTATGATGATAATATTATTAGTTTATTAGCTCTTAACACAACTGCGGTGTTCAACAATAAAATTAAAGATGACATCATCGATGTCGAAGATATTCAAGACGCAGTCGAAATTGCTTTAATTCAAGGCGGCTATATCGATATTGCTAAATCTTATATTATCTATCGTAAAAGACATGAATCTTTAAGACAAATTAAGAAGACGGAATTAGATTACGCTCAAACGGTTAATGATTATTTAAAAATCAATGACTGGCGTGTCAAAGAAAATTCCACTGTCACTTATTCCGTCGGTGGTCTTATTCTTTCTAACTCTGGAGCGATGACTGCCAATTATTGGCTATCAGAAATTTATGATTCTGAAATCGAACAAGCTCACCGTAGTGGGGCTATCCACATCCACGACTTGTCGATGCTTTCCGGTTACTGCGCTGGTTGGTCATTAAAACAACTCATCCAAGAAGGTTTAGGCGGGGTGCCGGGTAAGATTACTTCTTCCCCAGCTTCTCACCTTTCTACTCTCTGTAATCAAATGGTCAACTTCCTAGGTATCATGCAAAACGAATGGGCGGGTGCGCAAGCGTTCTCAAGCTTTGATACTTACCTTGCGCCTTTTGCCAAAAAAGATAATTTAACTTATAAAGAAGTAAAGCAATGCATCCAATCTTTCGTTTACGGCGTGAACACTCCATCACGTTGGGGAACGCAAGCACCATTTTCTAACATTACTTTAGATTGGGTCGTTCCTAACGACATGAAAAATATGCCTGCTATCGTCGGGGGTAAAGAATGTGATTTCACCTATGGTGATTGTAAGAAAGAAATGGACATGGTCAACCGTGCCTTCATCGAAATTATGATCGAAGGTGACGCGAATGGACGTGGCTTCCAATATCCTATTCCTACTTATTCTATTACTCGTGATTTCGATTGGTCCGATACTGAAAATAATAAGTTATTATTTGAGATGACTGCGAAATATGGTACCCCTTATTTCTCAAACTACATCAACTCCGATATGGAACCAAGCGATGTGCGTTCGATGTGCTGCCGCCTTAGACTCGATTTAAGAGAATTAAGAAGAAAATCTGGTGGCTTCTTTGGAAGTGGCGAATCGACTGGCTCAGTTGGTGTCGTCACGATTAACTTACCGCGTATTGCTTATCTTGCTACGGACGAAAATGATTTCTTTGAACGTTTAACTAAACTTATGAATTTAAGTGCTAGATCTTTAAAAATTAAAAGAGATACGATCACTCGTTTATTAAACGCTGGATTATACCCCTACACTAAGCGTTATCTTGGTTCATTTAATAACCACTTCTCCACGATTGGGCTTGTAGGTATGAATGAAACTTGTTTAAACGCTAGATGGTTAAAATGTGACTTGACGCACGAAGAAGCGCAGGATTTTGCGGTCAAAACGCTAAATTTCATGCGTGAAAAACTTAAAGATTACCAAGAACAATATGGTGATTTATATAATCTTGAAGCCACGCCCGCTGAATCGACAGCCTATCGTCTTGCTAAACATGATAAGAAACTTTATCCTGACATCATCACCGCTTCCGATGATAATAAGACTCCATATTATACGAATTCAAGTCACTTACCAGTTGGCTTCACCGATGACATTTTTAAAGCATTAGATATCCAAGATAAACTTCAACCGCTTTATACTTCTGGCACCGTCTTCCATACCTTCTTAGGTGAAAAGATGCCTTCTTGGCAAGCGACGAAAAACTTAGTAAGAAAAATTGCTTATAACTATAAACTTCCTTATTACACTATTTCTCCTACTTATTCAGTATGTAAAGAACATGGTTACATCAAAGGCGAAGTTTACGAATGTCCACATTGCCACGAAAAAACTGAAGTTTATTCTCGTATTACTGGTTATTATAGACCAGTGCAAAATTGGAACGATGGTAAAGCACAAGAATTTAAGGACCGTAAAACTTACGTCGTAAGTCCAAAAAGCGTAGAAAATATCAAACTTAATCGTAACTTAGATTGTCATAAAGAAAACGAACATTACATTTCTACAAATGACGCTAAGACAAATAAATCGCTTCTTTTATTCACGACAAAAACTTGCCCTAATTGTAAGATTGTTAAAATGATGTTAGATAAAAATCATATTCCTTACACTCTTATCGACGCCGAAGAAGAAAAAGAAAAAACTTTATCTTATAACATTAAACAAGCCCCAACCTTACTTGTTCCAAGTAAAGATGGAGACGGCTACGTCTATTATCAAAACGCCTCCAACATTAAAGGCTACATCGATTCGATGAAAAATTAACGTTTATGAAAGTAGATGTCATCGTCGTTGGGGCTGGCCCAGCCGGTTTAAATGCCGCTTTAAATTTATTACGTAACGATAAAAGCGTCCTCATCTTAGAAAAAGAAAGTCTAGGCGGACAAATTGCTAAATCACCAAGAGTTGAAAATCTTCCAGGTATCAAAGAAATTTCTGGTCTTGAATTCATCGATAATTTTTTCACCCAAGTGATGGATTTAGGTGCTGAATTTGAATTAGAAAATGTTTTAGCTATCGATAAAATAGATGGTGGTTTTGAAGTCACTACTGATGGAAATAAACATCAAGCAAAAGCTGTTATACTCGCTAACGGGGTAAGCCACCGTAAAATTGGTGTTCCTAAAGAAGATGATTACGTTGGCCATGGTTTATCATATTGTGCGACGTGTGATGGAGCGTTTTTCGCTAATGAAGATGTCATCGTCGTTGGAGACGCTAATACAGCTTTACAATACGCCAATATGCTCGCCCTTACTTCTAACAAAGTTTATCTAGTAGCGTTATTTGATAAATTATTCGCTGACTTATCTTTAATCAAAAGAATGAAAGCGAAAGATAATATCGAAGTTTTTTATAACTATAATTTAAAAGAACTAAAAGGTGAACCTGACTTTAATGAAGCTATCTTTGAAAACACTAAGACGCACGAATTACGTTCTTTTAACGCTAAAGGGATTTTTATTGCCGTCGGTCAAGAACCACATAATGAAGCATTTAAAAATTTGATTAATTTAAATGAAAAAGGTTTTATTATTACAAACGAAAGAATGATGACTAATGTTCCAGGTATCTTCGCTATTGGGGATACACGCGTCAAAGAAATTAGACAAGTAACCACCGCCACCAGCGATGGTTCAATCGCGGCTTTCTTTTGTTTAGATTATCTTGATTCACTCGAATCATAACCTCGCGTTTCAATATTTAAATTTGGGTATCTATCGATAATTTCTTTAACTTTATGATAAGGAAATGGGTGGAGCCCATTTTTTATATTTCTTCCTCTATCTTCGAAATGTTGGAACACTAATTTGGGGAATGGCTTTAAATATTCGATCATTCTCACTAACGTTTCTTCATCATGAAGTTCATCTACTAAAGTCGTTCTAAATTCATAATTAATAGAACTATTTTTTAATAGGTTAATCGTTTCCTTAATCGGTGTTAAATCAGGCGCTTTGCCAATCGCTATATTATATTTATCATCTAGAGATGATTTGATATCCATCGCTACGTAATCTAAAAGATGATTATCTAATAAATCTTTCACTACTTCAGGTCTTGTCCCGTTCGTATCTAATTTAATTAAAAAGCCTAATGCTTTTACTTGTTTAATATAATTTTTAAGTCTTGGCTCTAAGCTAGGTTCCCCACCGCTAAAACAAACTGCATCTATTTTATTAACACGTTTTTTTAAATCTTCGATGATCGTTTCAAATGACATTTCATCTTCTTTTAAGACGTTCGTAACGATGATCGAATTATGACAAAAAGGGCAACGAAAATTGCAGCCGCTAAAGAAGATGGTATAAGTTAGGTAACCATCGTAATCTACGAGCGATAAATTAGAAACACCTGCGATAGCCATATCACTATTATAGTGATAAGTAACTTAAGAAAAAAGATTAATAATCAATCATGCACTAAAAGGGACAAAAGTTGCATCATTATATGAAAATGAAGTCGTTCCAATATTATAAATTTTTAAACCGACATTTTTAGCGGTCAAACTAAGACCATAACTATCCCCACTCGCGTAGAATAATTGAAAATATTCCATCTCATAGTCGTAATTTAATCTAATATTAAAAGCAACTTTATTAATATCGATAATCTTACTTTCTTCATCGAAGAATGGATAAAGTGGATCTAAACCTAATAAGCGACCACTCGCCTTATCTAGACCACCATAAAGGCCACCTTCTGTCGCATAAGCTGAATAACGATAAAAGAATAAATTTTGATTAAAATCGACTTGATTAAGAGCGTAGACATCGCTTGCGATACTTTCATTACTTAAACCATGTAGATAAGTGACATCATTTTCACTAATGACTTCTACCGGCATCAAACCTAAATCATCTATTTGAGCGTAAGTTTCAATCGTTTCTGGATTACCCGCTATGCTAAGATTTTTTAATATTTCAATGCCATCAGGCGTAACTTTCATTTGATGATTGATGTCTCCACCTTCACCTATCACTTCGATGTCGATAGTGTAATTTTTATTTGCTAAAGCTTCTAGCATGGCTGGAACCGCTATTTCTTGTTCTTCAGAAAGTGCGACAAGTTTTTCTTCAACGGGTGAACTTATCAATCGTGGAGCCCCTGTCTGGTGCTTAGAATTAAATGTACCTAACATTTCAAATTCAATCAAATCGAGCGTTACACCGTTACAACGTAATGTATCAAGAAAGCCTAAATCATCATAGGTAATAACAATGTCTGAAATAAGAGCGACATTGCAATTATAAACAGCATTAAAGAATTTAACTTTTTTGTCATTTGAAGCTCTTATAAGCAATGTATTATCATCAGTGAAACTCATATCGCTAGAATTAAAATATTTAAATGGGGAAGAAGCCACCTCATCAAAGATGAGAGGATTTCCTAATTCATCCAAAATAACATCATTATGTAAGACGTTATTGCTATCTAAATAATTAGTAATTGCATAGCCATTTTCATCTGCGAAAAAAGAAGAAAATTCATCGAGAAAAACATAATTTAACAAAGGAATTCCGTCGCGTAACAAAGTGTAAAAACTTACTCTTGAAACTTGTCTATGATACTGCTTATAATCGCGGTTATAGTAATAGGTATCGACGTAATATTGTTCGTTAGAGTAACCGCCGCTAGAGTATTCTCTCACAATAGCGGAGAACGCTAAGTCGTTAGTGAGCCCATCTAAGATATCGCTATAAGATGGATTAACAACTATTTCTAATTTCGTTTCTAAAGTCGTTTTATTATTGTGCTCATCTCTTCCTTCTGTGGAAGCTGTTATGGTAGCTTTTCCTTTATGTAAGGCTTCAATATTGCCGAAAATATCGATGCTTACAACATTGTAATTAGATGAATGCCAAGAAATATCAGAGATTGTTTTTTCTTCGTCATAGCATTTCAATCTTTGCACATCGCCAATTTCTAAGTACATCGTCGATTGCCCTTCATCTATTATGATATTAGAAGGCAAATTCATCACGTCTTCATTAGAACAGCCAATGAGGCTAAACAAAATAATGGGGCATAATAAAAATTTTAATTTAGTCATAGAATACCCCTCCTATATCAGTACAATTAGAATAATCCGCTTCTACTTGTTCAAATGTTTCAAAAGTAAATGTTTGTTCATAGTTATATTTTTCGCAACTATAAGATTGAGACATTAAACCAAATTCATTAAATAGCCAATCATAGGAGTAAGACGTATAGTTGATACCAATATGTTTCGTATCTTCATTAAAAGAAACACCTGTTTCATTGTTTAGAAGTTCTCTTACTTCGTAAATTTTGTCATAAGAATAATTAGTGTAATCTCTAAGCATTAAGGGAATATATCTAATAGAATATTCTTCAAACTTTTGATCGAATTCTTCTTCACTAGAACATTCTTTGATGAAATACCGATTGAGACCATAATCAGTCTTTATGACGAATAATATGTCTAATTCGTTCATCTTATAAAGCCACACTTCCATGAAGGAATCACCTTGTGTGGTAAGTTCATGATAATAATGATTATTTAAATCGTAATCTTGTCTAACATGCGCTTCAGGTGAGCCATTAGAAAAAGTATAAATAGTTGAAACGTTTACTAAACTTTGTTTATTATCTAGATCTAAGGCGCCTTCAACATCACCTAAATGCGCCATTGCATCATAATAAGCAAATAAATAATCTAGGCTTGGATCTTGGTTTTCACACCCAGCAAGCGGAAGCAATAAAGTCAAAAATAACACTAATCTTTTCATATTATTCATAACTCCCATACTTCCAATACAAATCAAAATATTCGTATATTTTTTTGTATAATTCGATATCACTACCACTAGAGGTAGCCCCTGAATTTAACTCATTTCTAGTTGCAGGATAAGAAGTGATAATAACTTCTGGGAAGCCATTAAATGGAGGTTTCGTTCCGTTTTCAAGCCGCTCATTCAAAATTTCCTTCATAATTGGGAATGGACAAGGATAATATTTTTGACAGTAGTAAGTATCTGCGGGATTTGCCCTTGATCCAGACATTCCGCCAGTGACTAATGCACTTTCCCAAGTATGATTATATTCCCAACATAATAAATAAAATCTATTTGGTAAAAGATAAATTTCTGCATAATAATCATAATTGTGATATTCCCTCTCACCAAAGAAACCAGTGATAATTTCTTCCTGCATCGTAGGCGAGCACCCAACGAGTAAAAAAGGAATGGCTAAAAATTTAAATAGACTTGTTTTTTTCATCTAATCCCTCCCTACAATGCTAATAGCATAATAGCCAATTAAAATATCATACATTAAGTATGGACGTCTATTCCAAGGTACTTTGTCTATCGATTCTTCATAGTTATATGAATGTCTAATACAATCATCGGGATCATAAATAACATTATCTGCATAATCTAAATTCGTAACTGGAGCAGAACCAAATTTGTGAGACCATGTACCATCACTATTTTGACGATAAAAATGCGCGTCCTGTTTGGTTGTATTAACGTACAAGGCAATTTTATAATACCCCTCGGGACATTTTTCGTATTTTTCAATTTTTCTAACTGAAAACGAATAAAGTCGACTATCAAACCATAATATTTGATAGGCTTTATCATAAGTTAAATTACTAATCGTTGTGCCACCTGCAAATGGTCCGTCTGTTATTCCACCAAAAGTTGTTGTCGATTGATAATTTATAGCATAAGCATAACAGTTGCTATTGTCTCTTATTAAATCATCGCTGTTCCACTCATCTGGTTCATAAGGAAGTTCACTTCCAGATAATGGCATGTAGTCATCAATACTATAGAAAATCAAATCGCCAATGCAAATTCTTCCACGGTTATCATCATTCGTTGGAGTATCATTAACCTTTGCATAGAACTTAATCATATCGACGGGTTCATTAAATTCAATTAAAAATTTGTCAGGATTAGTTCGATCTGTGGTTAAATTTGTAGAATTAGAGAGCAAATCCAACTTAGTAACCCAATTTGAACCATCGTAATATTGTAATTTAGCTTCACCGTTATTCGCATCCAGTTGCTCATAAGAATAACTTCTCCAGTGAGCTAAACTCACTTCTAACTTAATAATAGGTGTATCAAACTCATAAATGATGTATGCGTTATTAAAATTTACTCTTCTAGGTGATAAAACAACATATTCATTATGAATATAACCAGTTCTATATCTCCTGGTTGTAAAAGTAAAATCATCTATTGCGTGATTTTTACTCGTTTCAACACTTGCATAAGCATCAGGAAAACCATATTCGTTTGGAGAGATCCTAGGTAGGAGTAAATGAGTGGTAGGTAGTGAAAAAGTTCTCGAACAATAGTAGTTATATAAATCTCCAAGAACATAACCATTTGAATTCAAACCGGTATTTCGAAAGTTAATTGCAATATCTATCTTATAAGAGTAATCATCATCAAAATAATCATTTAATTCTATCCACTCATCCATTGAAAGAGTTAATGATTTACTCATATAATTAACTGTTTTAGTTAAAACAGCGCGCAAATTCGAAATTAAGATGAATTGTATCTCAAAATAAACGTCTACATCTACGAAAGTATACCAGTTAGAATCAATGAGGGAAATCCATCCATACGTAGGGGCAAAATCCAAATAATTATTCTCTATTGCCAGTTCCCTAGGGACTATATAACTACATGAACAGAAGGCAGCATCATTATCGGCTACGTAGTTATTACTATGTGAGTGAGTTGCATTTTCAATTTCTAAATAAATAAAACCAGTAATTTGTTTGTACCCTAGGTCGGTAAAATTAGCATGTGATAAGGCTGTTCCGTCGGTGTCACTACCCCAACCAGTGTGAACGTATAAATCGTATTGCAGGTCATCTTCCTCATAACCATAGTCATACGCGATCATAGCATGACTTGATTTATCCTCGCCTTTATCAGCAAAAATTACGACTGGAATACCACTTGTAACTAAATCTATAACAGCTTGTTTTCTATCTTGCACAGATGGAATCGTATCTTCGTTAAAATATTCAACCGTATACATAAGGTGATTTAACGTGAAATAGGTTGATAAAAGTCCAGCTAGATTAGAACAAGTAAGGCCAAATGAAACAGAAGTATCAAAAATTAAATCTCCAAATTTTTTGATAGCTAAATCAATCAAATAAGATTGGAAATATTCATCTTTATTGTCTTCAACAAACTCTAAATATTGATTATTTGTGAGTTGGTTTACTTCACTACTGGGCTCGAATTTAATACCAGGCGAAAGAGTGTCTAAACTAGGTAGGCCCTTATCGACGTTATCACTGTTTTCCTTAGTGAATGAACTTACCGCATCGTATTTTTCAAGAATAATTCTATCGCTCCAGAAAGTATCATAATACGATAAAAGCATACCTGCGGCTACGTAGGCACAAGTGCCATGACTATTATTAGCAAAGTTCGTTTTTAGATTGTTAAAATAATAACTTGAATAATAATTAGTTTGAAATACACCCGGCTGATTATTGACACTATTTTCGTATAGTTCACTAATATCTGGGTCACTAATTTTGGCGTAAGCCACTAATGATTCATTAAAAATAGATGAGGAATCAAATTTTGATTCATCAAAATTAATTCCGGCTAAAAGAAGAGCAAAAGAGAGTAAACCACATGCGGTTTTAAGGAAATTGTTATTTTTCACAACTTTATTTTAACAAAATAACAAATTAATTGCATTAGAAACTAATTCTAGTTGTTTCAACGTATGGTGTAGGATTACAAGCATTAAGATTATCACTAGAAAGAATTCCTCCACCAGTGATATTACCAAACTTTTCTCCCCAGCCTTGATGGTAATTCAAGTATTCTTGGAAATCGTTATAGTAATTGTTCGTGTAGAAAACATATCTATCTTTAGGAGCAACCGGTGCGCCACTATCCGCATAATATTTAGAGTAGACAATTCTTGCTCCGCCTCTTTCGATACGAGTGCCATCATTATAAATTCTATTAGGTCTATTTGGATCTGCATCCGTTCCAGTGGTACCAATATCTACTTCATAGTATATTAAATTTCCGCCACTGCTAGAAATACCCGGCAAATCAGGCATATATGAAGCGTTTCCTTCAAATTCACCGCCACTTAATCTAAGATATTTGCCCCAAGGTGAATCACTAGGTTTCGCGGTAGTGGATTCCTCATAATTTCTTGGTGCCTCTCCAAAAGCATAGATATAGGATGCAACATCTTCTAAAGTGATATAGGCACCACCATAATATATTTCATATATCTTATTTCCATAACAGTCGTAGAGATTGTAAATTGTATTAGAAACTTTTAATTCGTATTCCATGTACATAGCTTTGTCGTTATGCGCTAAGTAGGCGTCTTTCCTATATTGATATTCGGCTATCGTTGGCTCTTGATCAGGCACTTCAAGATCACCGTACATGTAGTCGTAAAGATAACGACTATAATCATCCTCGGGAGTGTTACATCTTTCATAATTATTATAAAAATCTTCTTCACTCATATCTTTGTATAGATCTTCTGGTATGGGTACTTCTGGTTCATTTAAAAGTACTTCCACTTCTATACTATTGGACATATGGCCTAAGTCATCATATAGATAAAATGAAGATTTTCCTAAAGCTAAAGCCACAACATGATGATTTTGAAAAGCATCTAATGAATATTCAAACATACCTTCTACTTCTGATTGACATTGTAAAGAGTCGTAATCTAGTTCAATGAAAGTAGTAATAAAGATTTTAAAACCTCGATGCCAACCCATGATAGGTTCATAATGATTATGTTCGATCAAAAAGTCATAAATTTCTAAGGTAACAATGTTTGAAACAACATCATCGTAAGTTGCTTGAATAGTAACTGTTCCTCTTTTTAAAGGATTAATTGTCGTTCCATCAATTTCTATCAAGTCATTACCGTCGATAATTTCATACGTTAAAACATCTTCATAATAGTAAGGGTCGGCAGTCGGTAACAATACTGCAAAACCACCTACACATACAACATCCTTTGATAACGCTAGAGATAGGGATGTTAATGGTTCAGAAGAAACGATGACTTCAATGGTGTCGCTAGAGCCATTATCTAACGATAAAGTAATGGTGGTTGTTCCATCTTTTAATCCACGAATCGTTACGCTATCGCCAAGCATATTTATCGCTTCCACTATTTCCGCATTAGAACTGATGAAAGAAACTTCGCCTTCATTATTTTTCGTTTCAAAGAATATTTGTGCTTCTTCTAGCATATGGATCTCAATTGGACCATCAGTAAGAATATCAATAGTCGCGGGTCTAGGAATGACATTGATTTCGATGCTATCGCTAACGTCATCTGAAGAAGCGCTAATGACGCTTTGACCGACATTTAAAGCAACGACGAGTCCATTTTCATCGACGCTTGCGACGTTAGGAACGCTAGATTCAAATGAAATAGGGCTAACGAGATTTTTACTCATTATATCTAACTGATAATTTTGGCCAACTTCCAAAGTAACTTCCTCTCCATTAGTGATGCTAATGGATGGAGGAATAGGAACATCGCAAGAAGTGACGATAGGAAAAATGACGAAGGAGAATAAAGCGACGAATAATATATTAAATTTTTTCATAATTTTATTTTATAACTAAAAGATATTAATTTGAAACTTGTCCATAAAAAAAGAAGGATAAAAATCCTTCTTTTATTCAAAAATGGCTTTCTTATTTTGTAAAATCATTACCTAATGGTAATAAAATGAAATGTGCCATCTTGAACCATTGACGGCCGAAAGGGATGCCGATGATGGTAATGCAATAAATGACACCAATGAATAAATAAGTGCCATTGCCCAACCGAATAAAATTGCCCAAATGATATTAAGAACAGCTTTTAATCCAGATGGTTTCACTTTTGTGACGGTCTTTCCAAAAGGCCAAATGGTAAATCTAGCCATTTTAAAAAGTTGAAGTCCGACAGGAATACCAATGATCGTGATACAAAATATAGCCCCTACAATAAATTGAGCAATAGCCATTTCGATCCCACCAAAAATAAACCATAAGATGTTACCTATTGTCTTCATAATGCATTAAACCTCCTATCACTAATTATAATTTATGATGTCTTGAATACTAGTCAAAATTAAGTGTTAAGAATTTGAATTGCTAATGTAAGTAAGAAAGACAAGCAGTCTCATTTTTGTATAAGTTATCTTAAGTAAAGAGCCTTTAACTTGACTAAATATAGCATTATTTGCATACTATTATTCTATAAAGGAAATAAAAAATGAAATTAAACGAATATATTCAAATTAGAAGAAAGGAATTAGGCTTAACACAAAAAGACGTCGCGGACGCCTTAAACTATACAGTGCAGGCTATTTCAAAATATGAAAAGGGATTATCGTCTTTATCCTCTTCTTCTTTAGCCCCGATGGCGAAAGTTTTAAAAGTTGATGTCGATTCTTTATTACGTTGCGAAAGTAAGAAAGAAAACGATTTCGCTGAAGTGCAAACTTTCTCCCCTACTTTATTTGCAAAGAACTTTAAATATTTAAGAGAATCGAAAAAATTAACGCAAAAAGAAGTAGCGAATCTTTTAAAAATTCCTTATCAAAGTGTCTTCAACTGGGAAAAAGAAAAAAGTGTCCCTAAGACACCTGCTCTCATTGGCATTATGGAATTATTTGATGCTTCCGCTGCCTCATTGATGTTTTCTTCAATTAAGGAAGAAAAACGTAAAGAACAATATTTAAGATCATAAAACTTCATCTTCTTTAAATTCGATTGGTAAAGGAATGTTATGCTCTCGTAAGAGGGCATTTTGTTCTCTAAAATATTTCTTAAATAATTTGAAGTAACCTTTCGTTTTATTATTGATGAAATTAGGATTGATACTTTCGTCTTGTTCTAACTTCTTAAAATTGTATGCACCATTAACTCGCCAATGGGATAACATGCCAAGACGGACGGCATCTTGTGGACAAAACATCGAACAACGCATGCAAACTGTGCATTTGGTATTAAATTTAATTTTACCTTTCTTATTTCGATAAATCGCCTTCGTCGGACAAGAATTAATGCATAAATTACAGTTATTGCATTTCTTTTTATTAACGTGAACATAAAAAGCTTTATTGACGTAAGGAACGACGTAAACAAGCCTTGCCACGAAAGATAAAGGTCTTTTATACCAAGCGTAATTCGTACCTTCATTTTCCTCATTTTGAATTTGCAACGCTAATAACTTACAAAGCGATTTTAAATAGAGATAAAGTTGTTTTGCTAAAGCATCTTTATAGCGGAACATGATGTTATAAGGCATGAGTAAATGTTTATCTAAAATGAGTTCAAAATTTCTTTTTTTAAGACGCTTCGCGAGTCTTCTAGAGGCGACATCATTCCACATGAATGGTTCGCCTGATGTACGGAAGAAAAATAATTTTTTCTTATCTTTTGGCGTTTCGATCTTTTTAACAAACTTTGGTACGACTTGGGGAGGATTAAATCCGTAAATAGGAAAACCTATGCCTACGACATCGTAAGCATTCACGTCGCACGAAGTAATATCACCTTCCATTTTTTTAATGTCAACTTCGTAATGTAACTTCTCTAATTCGTCTTTAAGAAAGGAAGCCGCTAAATAGGTATTTCCAGTTCCTGAAAAGACGTAAAGCAAACATTTAGGCATAGGTTTAATTTCCTTAACTAATTATTTTTTATCTTTTTCAAAGAATGAACCATTAGGATAACACGCTCTTGCGGTTTCTCTAATAGCTTCATCTAATCCCCCGCGAGTAAGATGAAGTTCATTCGCGACTTTATCTAACACTGCTTCTGGAATGACGACGTCACGAGTCATAATATCTTTCATGATGTAGCCAAAATCTAAACCTGGTTCTAAACCTTTTTTAAGTTCAGCTTTCATGACAGCTTTTCCGCCCATGACAATGAAACATCTCGGTGCGTTATGAACTTTGTGTGGTTTCTTACCTGTTCCTTTGTAAAGTTCATCTAACATCGTGTTTAGCATGTAATGATAATCTTTATTTTCATCACCGATTGGATAACGCATACCATCTTTTCCATAAAGAATTGCACCGACACCAGATTCAGCAATATGTTTAACAGTAGTCATCGTCGTTTTTCCTTTCGGGAAGAAAAGCATACTCTTACCTTTGATGAAACGATTTAAGAAAACGTCTCTCCAAAGAGGTGAACGACCATGAACTGTTCCAAAGATGTAAGGAAGCTCAAGAACCACTACTTCCATCTTACCTTTTTCTTCATTTACTTTCTTAGCTTGATCCACTCTTGCGCGAACGTAAGGATGACGTTCATATAATTTAAGTTCAGGCATCTCGCGATCAAAGTAAGCAAAATAAGAATTGTAAAGAACGGATTTCTTCACACCTGCGTCTCTTGCGGCTCTAAAAACTTTTGAAGCATCTTCCACTAAATGTTGATGGAAAAATTTATCAGCTGGAGCTTTTGGAGTGACTCGATCATCTGGTCCAACAGAATAAATCATGTAATCGTAGCCTTTTAAGGCTTTAGCGATTTCTTCTTGCGAAGCTTTGAATACATCGAGGATGTGAATATCTACTTTCTTTTTAAAATCTTCATCGACTTCCGCATCATCGACTGATAACGAAGAAACTTCAAAACCATGTTCTAAAGCTTCTAAGGCGGTGTGATGGCCAAGTAAACCAGTCCCACCAATAATCATAAGTTTTGGCATAATATTTAACTCCTTTATCCAAACACTAACAACATAATAAAACAATTAATTCCATAAAAAAATAAATTTTTAACTAAATTTTGTTTAATATCTTAACAATGTGTAAAAAGATTGTAATTAATTTTTATTATTGGCTCTTTAATTCAAAAAGAATATCACGTATTGCAATAGCTTTTTCAAAATCGTAATTTTTCGCTGCTTCACGCATCGCTTTTTCTAAGCGCTTAATTTCCTTATCTAATTCCGATTTTGTCATCTTCGCGCGTTTCTTAGCGACATCTTCTTCATCTTTTTCATAATAATGAATCGGAGCAAAAATTTCTTTTTTAATTGTTTGAGGTACGATACCAAATTCATCGTTATAAGACATTTGAATATTTCTTCTACGATTCGTTTCTTCTATCGTTTCATTCATGCTCTTGGTCATATTATCAGCATACATAATAACTGTTCCGTGTACATTTCTTGCAGCTCTACCAACAATTTGAATAAGAGATCTCGTCGACCTTAAAAAGCCTTCCTTATCCGCATCCAAGATGGCGATTAATGAGACTTCTGGAATATCTAATCCTTCTCTTAATAAGTTAATACCCACCAAAACATCATATTTACCTTTTCTTACTTCATAAATTATTTGACTTCTTTCCAAAGTTTTCGTCTCGTTATGTAAATAAACTGTCTTAATATCTCGATCTTTTAAATATTTTGATAAATCTTCTGCCATGCGAATTGTTAGGGTACAGACGATGACTCTTTCCCCTACTTCGATTCGTTTTTTAATTTCATAAATTAAATCATCAATTTGACCTAAAGTAGGTCTTACAATAATTTTTGGGTCCACTAAGCCGGTCGGGCGAATAATTTGTTCAACGACCTCTTGATGAGATTTTTCTAATTCGTAATCCCCTGGTGTGGCGGATGTACAAATAGTTAGAGGCATTAATGATTCGAATTCTTCAAAAGATAAAGGTCTATTATCTAAAGCGCTAGGAAGTCTAAAGCCATATTCGACAAGCGTTAATTTTCTTGATCTATCGCCATTGTACATCCCCCGTATTTGCGGTAAGGTAACGTGCGACTCGTCGATGACTAATAAAAAATCTTTAGGAAAATAATCTAGAAGACAAAATGGTCTTTCTCCTTCTTTTCTTCCATCGATATGGCGCGAATAATTTTCGATGCCAGGACACATCCCAAATTCTCTTAAAGATTCGATATCTTGTCTTGTCCTAAGTTCTAATCTTTCTTTCTCTAATGGTTTATTTTCTTTTTCAAAAAATTTTAATCTTTCTTTTAATTCTTCTTCGATGCCTTTTAAAGCTTTATTAATTCTTGCTCTAGTGGATGCGTGTTCATAAGCTGGGAATACAAAATAAGCATTGAGCTTTTCTTTGACGACACCGGTAAGTGAATCAACACTGTGGATAGATTCGACTTCGTCCCCAAAAGTATCAATTCTTATGACTATTTCGTCGCTATTAGGAGGCATGATTTCAATAATATCTCCCCTTACTCTAAAACTACCTGGTTTAAGTTCCATGTTATTTCTTACGTATTGAGCGTCCACTAGCATCTTAAAAATATTTTTTCTATCTAGTGTTTCTCCGACGCGAATTGAAAACACTAAGTCACGATATTCTTGTGGATCAGTTAGACCATAAATTGAAGCAACACTTGCGACAATAATTGTATCTTTTCTTTCAAGTAGCGAATTAATAGCGCTCGTCCTAAGCATTTCAATTTCTTCATTCATCACAGCGTTTTTATCGATGTGCGTATCCGTTTTAGGAAGGTAGGCTTCAGGTTGATAAAAATCGAAGTTGGAGACGAAATATTCGACGCGATTATATGGAAAAAGCTCCTTAAATTCCGCGTAAAGTTGTCCCGCAAGAGTTTTATTATGTACTAAAACTAAAGTGGGTTTTTGTACTTTTTCAATGACATTTGCGACGCTAAAAGTTTTACCGGTTCCTGTCGCACCTAAAAGAACTTGAAGACGCTTTCCTTCCTCGATTCCTTTCACTAAAGACGCGATAGCGGTAGGCTGATCACCTGTTGGCTTATAAGAAGAAACAATTTGAAAAAGATGTTCTTCGTTCATCTTTATTTTTTCCTTTTACTTTTCTTGCGTTTAGAATGGTCTTGAAAGCCTTCACCATAGACCGCTTCTGATGAAGTATAAGTAACGAAGGCAAAAGGGTCAATACGCGCAATGCCTTCTTTTATCTGAGCGTATTCACGTCTAGAAAAGACGACTTTAATCATCGTGTGCTCTTCTTGTTTATAGCCGCCTTTAATAATAACAATTGTGGTGCCTCTTCCAACTTCATCTTGTAAAAAACGATTAATTTCTTCCCAATCCGTCGAAATAATTTCAGCAATTAAGGAAGTATGCATCACTTTGATATAAATGATTTCAATCATCAAAGCCGTGACAAAAGCTGAAATGACCCCAACGAGACCTTGAACAAGGTTATTTGGAATTAAAAACATCCCGAAAATAATAATTGTCGCATCGATGACAAAAGAAGCAATTGATTGACGAATGTGTAAATATTTTCTTGCAATAAATGCAAGAATATCGACTCCACCAGTCGTTCCATTACCAAGAAAAGTTAAGGCACAGCCTGAGCCGACAAAAACACCACCAAATAAACCACACAAGATAATGGTACCAGTATCCGCTAAAGCGGGGTCAGGAACAATTTGATGAATTAAAACTTCATCAAACCACGGTACACGATAAAAAAGCATCAACGCTAAAGGATAGACGATTGTAGCTACTAAAGTATTAAAAGAGAATTTGACACCTAAGAAAATGAGTCCTATAAAAAATAAAACCCACTGAGCAATTAAAATAATTGTATCGAACCAACCTTCACCAAAGAAATGAGCGAAGATAATAGCAATACCGCTAAGCCCACCAGCAACAATGTTTAATGGCTCTAAAAATATGACTGTGCCAAAGGCTAATAAAAAACTACCTAAAATGATAAGTAAAATATGGAAGATAAATCTTTTTGCATCTCTTTTAGAACGAGGAAGTAAATCTAAGATATCCGCTTTAGCGTTTTTAAAATATTTTTTAAGCATTATCTTTAACCTCCTTCTCTAGCATGGCGGTGATGAAGCCATCAATTTCACCGTCCATCACTTTATAAACATCGCTTTCTTCATAACCTGTGCGATTGTCTTTCACTAAAGTATAAGGACAGAAGACGTAAGATCTAATTTGACTTCCCCACTCAATATTTTTCTTATCTCCAATTATATCATTTAAATTCTTTTTCTTAATTTCAAGTTCACGTTCGTAAAGTTTAGCTTTAAGCATGCGCATCGCATATTCTTTGTTGGCTAGTTGACTACGTTCGATTTGACACTGCGTGACAATACCAGTCGGTAGGTGCGTTATACGCACAGCGGTTTCAACTTTATTGACGTTTTGACCACCTGCGCCACCACTTCGATAAGTATCGATACGTAAATCTTTTTCATCAATTTTTATATCAATATCACCTTTAAATTCTGGGGTGGCGGTGAAAGAAGCAAAAGATGTATGTCTTCTTTTATTCGCATCGAAGGGGGAAATTCTTACGAGACGATGCACACCTTTTTCACATTTTAATAACCCGTAAGCATTTTTACCTTCCACGCGGAAAGTTACTGATTTAATGCCAGCTTCATCTCCATCTTCATAATTTAAAATAGCGACTTTAAAATGATGCTTTTCTGCATATCTTGTATACATGCGGTAGAGCATATCAGCCCAGTCTTGCGATTCTGTTCCTCCTGCCCCTGGATGAATTTCACAGATGGCGTTAAGATGATCATATTCACCTTGAAATAAAATATTTAAGCGGAACTCATCAAAATTTTTCTTAAATTTTTTCCATTCACATTCAATTTCATTCATCATAGATGAATCATTTTCATCCACTAAGGATAAAAGATCGCTTAGAGTCTCGCTATCATCGATTAAACGATGATAATTTTCAACGATATCTTTTAGCTCGTTCAATTCGTCGATGACTTTGACTGCCACATTTCGATCATCCCAAAAATGATCATCATTTACTTGTTCATTTAATTTTTCAATCTGAGTTTCTAATTTAGGTAGGTCAAAGTGAATCACCTAACTTTTGGATGATTGTCTTATCTTCAATTAAAGATGTTTTAATCGTATTTAAATCTGCCATAAAATTATTTTTTATCTTCGCTAGAAGGGTTTTCTTCTTTCTTCTCTTCTGGTTTTGGCTCTAAGTTAATTTTAGCGTTCAATAAATTTAAAACCGTATCAGTAGAAGCAGTTTCAAGCATTTCTCTATAATGGTCATAACCTTCATTAACGTAAGCTTGTAATGGGTTCGTTCCACCATAACTTCTTAAACCAATAGAATCGCGAAGTCTCGCCATTGTGTCAATATGTTTCGTCCAGTTACGGTCGATACAAATTAAAGCAATTTCTCTTTCCACTTTGTCAGCAATTTCCTTCGGCCATTCATCTTTACGTTTGAGATAACGACTATATAAGGCTTCGCCTAAATCTTGCCCTACTTCTTCAATGGGTGCTTCATCATAAAATTGTGGTTTGATGCTACCGTCAGGAAGGAAGCGTGGCTCACATTGTTTTTTAAGAAGTTCACCTGAAACAAGGTGTGGGTTATCAGGCATCAAAGATTTTTTGGCTAAGAATAGACCAGTGTTCGTAAAAAATTCACGTAAAGTTTCTTCGATGCTACCGCCGAGTAAGATGCGGTCACGAATATCATAAATTGCTTGTCTTTGTTTACTTAAAACATCGTCGTAATCAAGTAAGTTCTTACGAATGTCAAAGTTTTGACCTTCGATACGCTTCTGAGCGGAAGTCGTGATGGAAGTCATCATCTTACTTTCGAGTGGTTCATCTTCGTTTCCTTTAAAGACTGAACGTAGTCTTTCAGAGAAAGCATCACCAAATCTAACAATTAATTGGTCGTCTAAAGATGTATAAAATCTAGAGAAGCCTGGATCACCTTGTCGACCACTTCGACCTCTTAACTGATTATCGATACGCCTTGATTCATGTCTTTCCGTTCCAAAGACGCATAAGCCTCCTAATTTCTTCACTTCATCATCAATCTTAATATCGGTACCGCGACCAGCCATGTTGGTCGCTAAGGTGATGGCGCCTTTTTCACCAGCGTGAGAAATAATTTCAGCTTCTCTAGCGTGATTTTTAGCATTCAACACTTCGTGTTTTAAGCCAGCTTTAGTAAGTAGGTTAGAAACTTCTTCACTCGATTCGACAGAAACTGTACCGATAAGAATCGGTTGACCTTTTTCATGTCTTTCTTTCACTTCGTTAATTAAAGCACGTAGTTTGGCATCGTGACTTACGTACATATAATCCACTGCATCGATACGCTTGACTGGTAGGTTAGGTGGAATTTGTACAACGCGCATGTTATAAATCTTACGGAATTCTTCTTCTTCCGTCTTGGCGGTACCGGTCATACCAGATAACTTCTTATATAATCTAAAGAAGTTTTGATAAGTGATAGTCGCCATCGTGACCGTCTCTTGTTTAATCTTGACGTTTTCTTTAGCTTGGATAGCTTGATGTAAACCATCAGAATATTCTCTACCTTTCAAGATACGGCCAGTAAATTGATCGATGAGTTGAATTTCATTATCAGCATCCACCATGTATTCGACGTCGCGTTGCATGATGTAATTAGCCTTTAGGGCTTGATGGATTCTATGCACGAGGTCAGTGTATTGTGGATCATAAATATTTTTGACGCCAAACATACGACAAGCCCTATCGTTACCGGCATCAGTTAAAGAACAAGTTTTCGATTTAATATCAATGGTAAAATCCCTGTCTTTTTTCAAAGTTTTGACAAATCGGTCCGCGACCGTATATTGCGAAGGTGCAGCCTTTGCCCCACCAGAAATGATAAGAGGCGTTCTACTTTCATCGATTAAGATGGAGTCAGCTTCGTCGATGACAGCATATTTTAATCCTCTTAAAACACGCCTATCAGCGTTTTGTACCATGTTATCTCTTAAGTAATCGAAACCTACTTCTGAATTCGTCGTATAAGTGATGTCACATAAGTAAGCTTCTTTCTTTTCAGAAGGCGTTAATTCTCGCAAATTACATCCGACAGTTAAGCCTAAGAAGCGATAAATTTGGCCCATCCATTCAGCGTCACGTTTCGCTAAGTATTCGTTGACAGTGACGACGTGCGCCCCTTCACCGTTTAAAGCGTTAAGATAAATCGTCATCGTCGCAGTTAAAGTTTTACCTTCACCGGTTTTCATTTCAGCCACATCGCCATCATGGAGCACGAGCGCACCCATAACTTGGACTTTATAAGGGAATTGGCCTAAGGTTCTTCTTGCAGCTTCTCTTGCCACAGCGAAAGCTTCATATTTAATATCTTCTAATGTTTTACCGTTTTTTAATAGTTCTTTAAAATATGGTGTCTTAGCTTTTAATTGTTCATCACTAAGATTTTTCATTTGTTCTTCGTAGGCTAAAACTTTATCAGCTTTTTTGCTATAACGTTTAATTCTTCTACGATCGAAACCTAAGATTCTTTCAATTGCACTCATGGGATGCACCTTCTTTCATCTATAAAATTAATATTAATTTTGCGTTACGTCTACTTATATTAACAAATACTAAGTAATATTACTATTTATTTAAGTTAACTTACTCATTTACGACTGTATTTTTCATCGTTAAAGCTCGTAACGTCATCAACGTATCTTTCCACCTTCATCTTCAAATCATATTTCTCTCTTAACTTAGAAATTTCATCCATGAGAGGTGAAAGATGATGTTTATCTAAGGCTTCTTGATTCGCCCATTTATCGATGAGAAGAACGACTTCTTCATTTTCCAAAGGAAAATAATAATCGTATTTTAAATTACCTTCTTCTCGTCTAATTTTATCCACTAAGCCTAATGAATACATCTCTTCGACAAATTTACGTGCACTTTTGTTTTTACCTTCGTAATAGATGTTAATTGTAATAGCCATATAACCCTCCTTTATATTAATACGTTAAACCTAATAAAATGCGAGTATAAATTTCTCACTTTAAACAAAAACTTAAATAGAACGGTAAGTAAGTTAAATTATTTTCATACTTCAGTGGCTTAGGTGAAATGCAGTAACGATGAGAGATATTTTTAGAATATTTTTTTTCAAATAAATCTAATGACTTAGTGGCAAAGCTACGACTAGATTTAACTTCGATGGGAATAATTTTATGGCCCTTTTGAACAAGGAAATCTAGTTCGTAATAATGCGGAGTGTTATTGCCATTTAAGTCAATCCAAAGATGATAGTAAGGAATGAAATTATTAGCCACGAGCGATTGAGTAATGGCAGTTTCATATAACATTCCTAAATTTAAATGCGTATCGTCTAATATTAATTTTCGATAGATGTTATCTTGATCGTTATGCCCTCTTGCGTAAATTAAAGAAGTAAATAAACCGACATCAAGTAAATATAATTTAAAATGCGTATCGTCTTTACTAAGCAAGAAACCGCCCTGTGGGTCAAGACAACGATAGACAGGGATGACGATTTTAGATTCGATTAATTTATTCATGCTATTTTTAAAGGTATAAGAATCCACCCTAGATGAAATAGAAGAATTTTTAAATTTGAAAGAATGCTTCGTTAACATAGTAGGAATTTGTAAGTAGATGCTATAACAGAAAGTACCGTAAGTTTGATCGATCTTTTTTAAGTCTTCTTCGTAAAGTTTTAAGATGTTAGATTTCAAACGTTCCACCAAAAAGAAGTCTTTGCTAGTGATGTAGGCTAATACAGCTTGGGGCATCCCACCAATAGAAAGATACGAACGATAAGTTTTCATAAATTTTTGATGTAAATGATGGGGAATTTGCTGGTGATTTTTAAATGTTTCTTTTAATACTTCTAATTCGTAAGATTGATCGATCGCTAATAAAAATTCTTCGTAATCGAGCGGATACATTTGTATCGCTTCTTCTTCGGAAGGTAACAAAATATCTTTAGTGTTTTCTTTGATGCTTACAAGTGAGCCAGTTTCGATGTAATAATATCTTGCATCATTTACAAGTGCTTTGATCGCTTGTCTAGCTTTCGGACAGAATTGCACCTCATCAAATATGATTAGACTGCCCTTCCTTAAAGGCTTATGGTCCAAAGCTAAAAATAAATCGCGAAAGAAATTTTCAATGTTTGATAAATCATTAAAAATAGCTTTGAATTTATCGTTTAAAAGTGAGAAGTCGATGAGCGTATATTCAGGAAATTCATTCTTAGCAAAAGTTGTGGCCACGAACGTTTTACCCACTCGCCTTGCCCCTTCAATCAGCAGAGCGGTTTTGCCTTTTGAGCTTTCTTTCCACTCCTTCAGTTTAGAGTAAATTTTTCTTTGAAACACAATTTTTTTCACACCTCCATTTTAGCTATTTTTTATCTTTTTAAAAGAAAATCTTACAAAATTTCACTAGTTCATTTTTCTGATTTCGACAAATTTTCACGAGTTCAAATGAAAAAAGTTAAGTCCAGAACTCAAAACGTCTATTTTTCAATGAGCGTTGTTTTTGCCACAACTAAGATCTTGATTTTTTTGACATTTTCTTCCTTTAATATTTCCACCATGGCTTTCAAAGTGGAACCAGTCGTCATGATGTCATCGACGAGCAAGATCTTTTGATTTTTTAAGTTGAAGTTTTCTTTTAATTTAATATACTTACTAACTTCTTTTCTTTCTTCTACATTTAATTCCACCTGTTTAATAGAACTCGTTTTTATAAAAGGGTCTATGATAGGAAGATGAAGCACTTTGAACATCTCTTCCACTGGACGAAAGCCTCTTTCTAAATCATGCGTTTCATGCGATGGAGCAATTGCAACTTTATATCCTAAATAACGATATTTTAAATGAATATATCGCTCTAAAAATATCGGCCCTAAAGCGATATCTAGATTAGTCTTAAATTGATAAATTAATGAACGAATAAAATCGTCGTAATCATAAATCGCTAAGGCTTTACATCCTTCGAATTTAAAATGTTTAAAAGCAGGTTTAAATTTAGAAAAACAATGATGACAAATGTGCACTTCTTCTAAATTCATAAGTAAACCATAACGCTTCAAAGGTTTTAAACATAATCTACAGATATTCGTTCGCGGCTTCGATGTCTTTTTTGGCTTCAACCATTTCAATATCGATACGATGTCCAAGAAATATTACCTCCCCTCCTTCATGTCCCATCTTCCTTCCTACTCTTCCCGCGATTTGCACGAGTGCGTAACGGTTGTATAAAGGGTGATGCGCGTCGAAAACAATTACTTGCAAATCTTTGATAGTCACACCTCTTTCTAAGATAGAAGTCGTACATAAATACATATATTTACCATCTTTAAAATCTTGGACTTTTTGCATCCTTTGCTCATCTTTAGAAGACACAGAAGTTCCGTTTGGAACAAATAATTTTAAAAAGGAGTGTAGTTTTTTACTCATCTCAATCGTCGGAGAAAAAACAAGGCATGGTAAATGAGCTTTTTGATATTTTTTTAATTTGTAAATTAAAATGATGTATTTAATAATTCCTACGGACCAAATTAATTTAGGAACAGGAATAGCTTTTTTATGAAATCTTACGAACAATTCTAAAAAAGTTGAATGTTCGTTTTGAAAAGAAGCAATCAAATTTTCATCTGGAGTGGCAGACATGTAACAATAATTGCCTCTTACACTATTTAGGGCGATATGTTCTAAAGTTTCATTGCCTTTAAAAGGAAAAGCATCTACTTCGTCAATAATTAATAAATCAAAATATTTTTTATAGCGAAATAATTGATGTGTAGTAAGTAAAATAATGTCACCATATAATTCGCTCGTATGTCCACCATAAAGAGCGATAATTCTTGCTTTTTTAAATGCTTCTTTAAATCTAGGTAATAATTCTATAACAACATCTTTTCTAGGTGTAGCAAAACCTACGTGCATATGTTCTTTTAGGACATATGCGATCGTTTCATAAACAATTTCGGTTTTGCCCGCGCCACACACGGCGTGAATTAAAGTATTTTTATGTTCTTTAAAAGAATTTAAAAAACGCGTCGAAATATCTTTTTGTTCCTTACTTAAATCATAAGTTAAAGTTACATCATCTTCTTTAACTTCAAAACGCTCATTAGAGGCAACTTCGCCTTGAAAAGAGATGCAACGACGACAATATATGACTTCGCCGCGCTTAAAAAAATAAGTTTCATCATCATTCCCACAGATGGGGCAAATAAAATGGTCCACATATAATTAATACGTGGATTTTATTTCATATGTTCATTTTCGTAAGTCTCAATTAAATCGACTCGTCTTCTGTGCCTTCCTTCCAAACAAGAAGTGGTAAGGAAAATAATCGAACGATTAATTATATCTTCTTCGCGCATGAAACTCGCGCCAAAAGCAATCATATTCGCGTCGTTATGTTCGCGCAATAAAGCTGCGACATCATCGTTATAACCAACTCCTGCTCTAATGCCTTTAACTTTATTTGCTGCAATCATAATACCTTCGCCGCTCGAACAAATTAAAATACCAAAGCTTTTATTTTTGATAACTTCTTCCGCGCATCTAAAAGCGAAATTAGGGTAGTCGCAAGACGTCTTATCGAACGTTCCAACATCGACCATATCGAAACCTTCTTGAATGAGAGCTTTTTTGACAATTTCTTTCTTTTCAAAGCCTGCATGATCTGAAGCAATAAATATTTTTTTAGTAGTCATATTTTGTTAAAACCTCCTTAATTTCCGTCTCTTTTATTTTTCCAAGACGAATGATTTTCATTTTGTTATCACTGACATCGACGATGGTCGAAGGCATTTTTGAAACAATCTTTCCGCTAGCGATTTCCTTCACTTCATCTTCTTTAAAATAAAGTCTAACTTCCTCTTCGCTAAGGGCGGGTGGCATATCAGCCTTATTCGCGCTAGGCACAAGTAAAGGCTTAGAAACATATTCGATGAAATTTCTTAACGTTTCATCCCCACTTACGCGAATTCCAATTTTTGAAGTACCCAATGTCACTTGCCATGGTAAATCTTCTCTAGCGTTTAATAGCAAAGTTATTTCACCTGGTAAGAAATGCTTAATTAAAATTTTAGCTAAATCATTTAAAATAGCAAATTTTTCAATATCTTCGACTTTAGCTAACATTAAAGTGAAAGGTTTATCAGGTCGACGTAATTTAATTTTCACCAAAGTGTCAAAGGCTATTTTATCATCATATAAAACCGCTAAGCCGTAGACCGTTTCAGTAGGAAGAGCAATAACTTGATGATTAAATAATGCTTCTTTTAATTTTAAAAATTCTTCTACTTGCATAAGTGAATGTGAACGAACCTGTCATGACCGGACATATCTTTCTTAAATTCTATTGTAAACGCATTAAAAGTCTCTAGGCAAAGCTTATGCATTATTTCGTTTTGATCATGATGTATTTCTAAATAAATATCCAAATTATCCTTCGTAATATGATTTACTTGTTCAAAAAGTTTTTTATATAAAATATAACCAGGCTTAATAAGATAAGCATGTTTTGGTTCATTTTTAAAGACGATGGGTTCGACATCTTCTTCATTTTCGATGTAAGGAAGATTTGCGACGACGACATCAACTTTCATTTCTCTTTCAATCAAAGGATTTAATAAATCACCTAAATAAAATTCAACTTTTGCGTCTAACATCGCTGCATTATGCATCGCCACTTCTAAAGCTTTTTCATCATCATCGATGGCTAGAAGATGTAAATTCTTTATCTTTTTTGCTAAAGAAATTGCAATCGCTCCACTTCCTGTGCCCACATCAACAATAGTTAGAGGCTTTTTTATCTTAGAATATTTTTTGATGAGCAGGTCCACTAATTCTTCAGTTTCAGGGCGAGGAATTAAAACGCGAGAGTCAACGTAAAATTCGTTACCTAAAAAAGAGCTATGACCTAATACATATTGAATAGGTAAGCCATTACTAACTTCATCTAATATATTAGTTATTTCTTTTAAAGAAGAATCCGAAATTTTCTTTTCAAATTTTAAAATGAGGTTCCCATGATTTTTAATCTCTAAAATTTCTTGCATCGCTAAAGAGATGCTTGCTTCACTTATATTTTCATTTTTTGAATATTTATTTTTTAAAAAGAAAAAGGCTTCTTTAATTGTCATAAGCCTATTTCCTCTTCTAATCTTTTTTGAATGTCCGCATGAATTAAGGCATTAATAATTTCTTCTAAATCGCCTTCCATCACACGATCTAATTTTTGAATAGTTAAGTTAATACGATGGTCTGTAACACGATTTTGTGGATAGTTATAAGTTCTAATTTTTTCGCTTCTATCACCAGTTCCAACTTTAGCTCTTCTTTCTTTACCGATTTTTTCTTCTTGGTCATCGACCATCTTTTGATAAATTTTAGCTCTTAACATACGCATACAAATTTCTCTATTTTGTAATTGCGATTTTTCCGTTTGACAACTTACGACAATACCAGTCGGAATGTGAGTAATTCTAACCGCTGATTCGGTTTTGTTGACGTTTTGCCCACCCGCTCCTTGAGAACGATATGTATCCATACTTAAATCTTGCGGATTAATTTTGACTTCAATTTCTTCCGCTTCTGGCATTACTAAAACTGTCGCTGTTGAAGTGTGAATTCTTCCCGCGGCTTCAGTCTTGGGTACGCGTTGAACGCGATGCGCCCCACTTTCAAATTTAAGCTTAGAATAAACGTCTTTTCCTTTAATACTGAAGGCTACGAAAGCAAAGCCACCAGCTTCAGAAGGATTTTCATCAATTAATTGTACTTTCCAATTGTTCTTTTCGGCGTATTTAATATACATTCTAAATAAATCGCCAGCAAAGATGTTGGCTTCATCTCCCCCTGCTGCGCCTCTAATTTCGACAATAATATTTTTGTCATCATCAGGAGATTTAGGAAGAAGTAATATTGTTAACTCGTCGACAATATTTTCCATTTCTTTTTCTAATCTTTTTACTTCTTCTTTCGCAAGCGAGGCAATATCGTTATCGGAATCGTGGCTTAACATTTCAGCTTCTTCTAAATCTTTTTCGTCTTTTAAATATATGTCATATTTTTCACAAGCTGGTTCTAAACTTGCTCTTTCTTTAGAAAGTGAACGAAAAGCTTGGATGTCTTTAGTTACACTTTCATCCATGAGTGAATTATCTATTTCCTCTAAGCGACGTTTCGTCACTTCGAGTCTTTTTTTCATACTATCTTCCATCATTGGCATAGATTAAATTCTAGCATAAAGTTATTAAATCACCAAAGTTAAAAAGAAGTTTACTTTATATTGATGAAAGTTAATTCTAAATTTCTATCTTTTTGTTCCCTATAATAAAGTTTAATTTGTTATAATTTTATGTAAGTAGGAATCTATTTTTAAAAAAATCAAGTATTTAAATCTTTGATTAAAAAGAAGTAAACTAACTAAGTAAAACTAAGAAAGGAAGAAAAATTTATCTTAAAGATAAAACTCATGATTCTTAAGAAGGTAATATTATGTATGATTATTTAGTTGTCGGTAGCGGCCTTTATGGCGCGGTCGTGGCAAATGAACTTAAAAAAGCTGGTAAGTCAGTGTTAATTATTGAAAAAAGAAATCATATTTCTGGGAACGTCTACACCGATTTAAGAGATAACATCCACGTTCACGTTTACGGTGCACATATTTTTCATACCTCGAATGAAAAAGTTTGGAATTATGTAAATAAATACGCAAAATTTAATAACTTCATCAATTCACCGCTAGCGTATTATAAAGGTGAATATTATCATATGCCTTTCAATATGAATACGTTCCATGAAATATGGGGCGTCACTACACCAGAAGAAGCTAAATCAAAAATTGAAGAAGAAAAACAAAAAGAAAATATTAAAGAAATCACAAATTTAGAAGAGCAAGCTATTTCTCTTGTTGGAAGAACAATTTATGAAAGACTTGTCAAAGGCTACACTGAAAAACAATGGGGTAGAGAATGTAAAGATCTTCCTTCTTTTATCATCAAAAGACTTCCTTTAAGATTTGAATATAATAACAACTATTTTAATGATACCTATCAAGGTATTCCTCTCGGTGGATATACAAATCTTGTAAAAAACATTATTGGCGATGTAGAAGTCAAATTAAATGAGGATTATTTAGAGAAAAAAGAATATTGGAATTCCAAAGCCAAGGTAATAATTTACACTGGTGCAATCGATGAATATTACGATTATAAATTCGGAGAATTAGAATATCGTTCTTTACGATTTGAATTAGAAAGAATTGAAAAAGAATATTATCAAAAAAATTGTGTGATCAATTACACGGAGGCAAACGTTCCTTACACTCGTATCATCGAACATAAATATTTTCAAGATGATAAATCTAATGTTACTTGGATTACAAAAGAATATCCTGCGGATTATAAAAAAGGAATGGAAAAATTTTATCCAATCAATGATGAAAAGAATAACAACTTATACAAAAAGTATGCAGAGCTCGGTCGTTTTGAAAAAAATATCTTTTTCGGTGGACGTCTAGGAAAATATAAATATTTTGATATGGACGATGTCATTGCTGAAGCATTAAATGACGTTAAAGAAATTTTAAAAATGTGATAATTTTAAAGAGGGTATTAAGATTATGGAAGATGAAAAAAATGTCAAACTCTATGTTGTTTCTCATAAAAAATTGAATAAGAAATATTATCCAGAACGAGAAATTATTTACGTTGGAAACAATAAGGATAAAATATGTTCTCCCACGGATGTACGTGACGATAAAGGCGATAATATTGCTGCAAAGAATTATACATATTGCGAATGCACCGCTATCTATTACATTTGGAAAAATGTTAAGTGCGATATTGTCGGAATCGAACATTATAGAAGACTTTTTTATAACTTTTTTAAGCTGAGAAGGAAAAAATATTTTGTCAACAAACTTAAAAAATATGACTTCATCGTCATGAAAGAATATCCATTTCTTCCAACCATTAAAAAACAATTTATCGACGGACATGGAGTGGAAGCCTATAACATTTTTAAAGAAGCAATTGAAAAAGAAGTTCCAGACTATTTAGAAGCTTTCAACAAAGTGATGAATGGACATCATATTGCTTGGTGTAATATGTTCGTAACTACAAAAGAACATTTTGATAAATACTGCGAATTTCTTTTCAAAGTTCTCACTTATATTGAAAAGAATTTTGAAATACCAAAAGATCCCTATCTTGCAAGACTAATTGGCTTCATTAGCGAACGTCTTCTTAGCATTTATTTAGTAAAGAATAACTACAAAGTTTGTCATTCATTCGTCTTCTATTCTAAAAGATACAAAAAGAGTTAAATAAGTTATTAAACAATTTCTAACATTTAGTTTAAAACATTCATTTTTGTCATATAAAATTATCGTTCAAATAAAATCAAGTCTCATTTTTTTAATATTCATATTAATTAAGTTCAAATTTTATGTATAATGATATACGTATGGCATATAAAGCATTATATCGAACTTATCGACCCACAACTTTTTATGAAGTAGTTGGACAAGAACACATTGTCCGCACTTTGAAAAACGCTCTTAAAGAAAATAAAATCGCTCACGCATATCTTTTTGCTGGTCCAAGAGGAACTGGTAAAACGACGATGGCAAAACTTCTTGCCAAAGCTTTAAATTGCGAAGAAGGTATTGGCCATCAATGTAATAGATGCTCTAATTGTCAAGCTATTAATGAAGTATCGCATCCTGACGTCATCGAAATTGACGCCGCGAGCAATAATGGTGTCGATGAAGTAAGAGATTTAATTGATCGCGTAAGATATTTACCTATCAAAGGAAGATATAAAGTTTACATTATCGACGAAGTCCATATGATGACAAGCGGAGCGTTCAACGCCTTACTTCGTACATTAGAAGAGCCACCCGCTCACGTCATTTTCATTCTTGCCACGACTGAACCACATAAAATACTTCCAACTATTTTATCTCGTTGTCAAAGATATGATTTTGCTAAAGTAAGTGATAAAGATATTAAAAAACGTTTAACTTATGTTTTAGAACAAGAACAAGTAACTTATGAAGAAGACGCTATCGACATGATTATTTCCCTTGCTGATGGTGGAATGAGAGATGCGTTAAGTATATTAGATCAACTTCTTGCTTATTCTGGTCACACATTAACAAGTAAAGATGTCCTCGATGTCTTTGCTTTAACTAGTAAAGAAGAAAAATTGAAACTTATCAATTTCATCATGCACGGTGATGTAGGTGAAACTTTAAAAATGTTTAGAGAATTTGTCGAACACGGAAACGATATTAGAAAACTTTTAGGAGACCTTCTAGATATTATTAAAGACATTTACACATATCGCGTTACCGGGGAAGCAAGTTTACTACTAGTTTTAAACGAAAAAGAAGCTTTAAGTTTTGAAAATCTCGCTAATGAAGATGAATTATTAACTATGTCTTCTACTTTATTAGAAGCACAAAGTGAGATGAAAAATGTTGCTAATGCTCGTTCATTATTAGAGATTTCTTTACTAAAACTTACGAATTTAAAGCACAAATTGCCGCAAAACTCAAACGAAATAGAAGATGAATTCGTCGTAGTGAAGAAAAAAGAAGAAGTAAAACCACTAGAGGTTAAACCTATCATCCAAGAAATTCCACTAGAGCCAAAGATTGAAGAAATTAAGCCTACAGTTCAAGAAGATATTGAGTCTGAACCAATGCATTTATTTAACGAAGATGAAATAATTGTCGACACGAATAATTTTGACCCAGAAGAAAGTTATCATATCGATGAAGAAATGATCATAAACGCTATGATCAAGGGTGATAAAGAATTGAAGAAAAATATAATTTCTAGATGGGATGAATTAAATAAATATTTATCGAGCCCAACTCTTGGTAAATATGCCTCATTATTAAAAGATGCTAGACCTTACATCGCCACTAAGGAACTTTTATTTTTGGAATATGATTTAGATTTAATTGCTAATAGAGTGAATTTAAAAAATAATCAAAAGACCATCTCTAATCTTATTAAAAAGATTACTAATAAAGAATTTTTCGTTTACGCTCTAACGCGTGCTGAAACGATTGCTTACGTCAAAAAATTCCGCGACTTATCGCAACTTGGCAAACTTAAAAAGGCTGATGAAGTCACTTTAGATTTAAAGGAGATTAAATAGTTATGAACATGCAACAATTGATGATGCAAGCCCAAAAAATGCAAAAAGAATTGGAAAGAAAACGCAAAGCGTTAATGGAAAAAGAATTCAGCGTTTCTAAAGGCGGTGCGGTTAAAGTTACTGTATTTGGTAATCGCCACATTCATTCTCTTGAAATTGATGAAGAAGCACTCGACAAAGATAGTAAAGAAATGCTTGAAGAAATGATTGCTTTAGCCATTAATGAAGCAATGGAACAAATCGATGAAGAAGAAGCTAAAATTTCTTCTGCTGCAGCAGGTGGATTAGGCTTAGGTTTTTAACTTATGGATGAACATTTATCTACCATCACTGCGTTAATTAATGCTTTAAAATCTTTTCCCGGTATCGGCACGCGTCAAGCCACACGTATGGCTTACGATATTTTGAAGATGGATGATGAACAAGTAGATAATATTGTTAAATCAATTACCGAAACGAAAGAGAAAGTACATACTTGCCCTCGCTGTGGCTTATACACTGATAAAGAAATTTGTGACATTTGCGAAGATGAAAATCGTGACCATGGTCAATTACTTATCATCTCTTATCCAAAAGATGCTTTATCTTTTGAAAAAAATCATACGTTCAATGGCATTTACTTCGTTTTAAATGGCTTACTTTCCGCAAGTCAAGGAAGAAGCGTCGAAGATTTACATCTTGATAAATTAATTGAACGAATTCACGAAGAAGGCGTAGAAGAAGTTATCATCGCTACAGATCCGACAATCGAGGGTGAAACAACTGCTTTATATATCGCTAATGCATTAAGTAAGGAAAATGTAAAAATCACTCGTTTAGCTTATGGCTTACCAATAGGAGCGTCTTTAGATTACGCTGATTCACTAACTTTAGAACGAGCGTTAAAAGGTCGTACCAAAATCGAATGAGAGGAGAATAGTTATGTTCATCACTTTTGAAGGCCCAGAAGGAAGTGGCAAGACTAGTGTCATCCACCGCTTATATGAAACTTTACTAAGTTTAGGTTACGATGTCATTTTGACAAGGGAACCAGGTGGAACCCCTATTGCAGAAGAAATTCGAAATGTTATTTTAGATAAGAAAAATGTCAATCTTGATCCACGAGCGGAAGCTTTACTTTATGCAGCAAGTAGAAGACAACATCTCGTCGAAAAAGTTTGGCCCGCTATCAAAGAAGGAAAAATTGTCATTTGTGATCGCTTTTTAGATTCTTCATTAGCCTATCAAGGTGGAGCAAGAAATTTAGGAATTGATAACATTTTAAATGTGAATTTGTTCGCTACCGAAGGTTTTTATCCTGATTTAACCATTCTATTAGATATCGATCCAAAGTTAGGTTTAGAAAGAATTGCGCACAATAAAAACCGTGAAGTTAATCGTCTCGATTTAGAAAAATTAGATTTTCATAACTTAGTGAGAAAAACATTTTTAGATTTATCTAAGAAATACGAAAATAGATATTATATTGTCGATGCTTCCAAAGATTTAAATACTGTTTCAGAAGAAGTAAATCGCGTCGTCATCGCTAGATTAGATTTGAAGAAGTGAACACTGAATTATATTTAAGAAATTATCAACCCTATATTTATAAAACTTTATCTCATGCTCTTTCAAGTCGTGCATTATCGCACGCCTATCTATTAAGTGGCGAAGCAGGTATTCCTTTACTTCCGGTCGCAAAGTTTTTTGCTAAATCGATAATTTGTGATAATCCTTCTCCTTTTGCTTGCGAAAAGTGTTGGACGTGTTTACGCGTAGACGAAGGTAATTATCAAGATTTAATCATTTTAGATGGGGCAAATAAAAGCGTTAAAAAAGAAGATGTTTCTCGTATTGTAAATTCTTTTTCTTACACCGCCAAAGAAAGTAAAGGAGCCTTAATTTACGTCGTCCATCTTGTCGAAAATATGACTGTTGAAGCCATTAACGCTCTTCTTCGTTTTTTAGAAGAACCGGTCGATAATGTTTATGCTATTCTAACAACTGAAAATGAAGAAAGAGTTTTACCCACTATTATTTCTAGAACGCAAGTTTTGCGCTTCAAATTAATTGAAGGAAGAAAAGTAATTGAAGACGCAATGCACGAAGGGATAAGTGAAGAAGACGCCCAACTACTTTCATATTTTTATAACGACGCGAATGAGATTAATGCCTTCAAAGAGACTGACCGTTACGATTTATTAAAATCACTATTCAAACAATATTTAAAAGAAATGATAAGAGGAAGGGGCGAAGCTGTCTATTTTGCTCAAACCAGTTTAACGACGAACATTAAAAATAAAGAAGATGTAAGATTTTTCTTAGATTTAATGATCGAATTTTTTCATAATCTTAACGAAGCTAAATTTTCTAATTCTTACGTTCTTTCCTCTTTTAAGAGTATAATAGATGCATTAAATGATAAATTAGACCACATAAGTGAGTCTTTATTACTCTTATTCGAACTAAGGAAAAACGTCGAACTAAATGTCAACGTTCCCCTCCTTTTCGATAAGATGACTTACGAGATAACGAAAGGTATGAAAAAAGTATGAGTGATGAATTAAATCAAGAAAAATATCATGTCCTCGTCCATTTTGATCGTAGCGATCGTTCTTATTATTTTCTTACGAATGACACCTCTTTAAAAATTGGTGATGCAGTCATATGCGAAACGATAAGAGGCATTGAACTTGGTAAAATATCTTCTTCTTTAGTGAAAGATGAGGACGAAAATAGTGAATTAAATTACATTTTAAGAAAAGCTATTGAATTAGATATCGAGCGTTACGAAGAAAATATTAAAGACGCTGAAGAAGCATATAAAATTGCTTTAAAAGAAGTTCATAAACTTAATCTTGCTATGCGCGTGACTGGAGCTGAATACACATTAGATAGAACGAAATTACAATTTGATTTTTCCGCGGACGAAAGAATTGATTTTCGTGAACTTGCGCGTCGTTTAGCTTCTATTTTTCATACGCGTATCGAATTAAGACAAATCGGTCCACGTGATAGGGCTCGCTTCATAGGCGGTCTTGGTATCTGCGGTTTAAGATTATGTTGTTCTTTATTCTTAAATGAATTTGATGGAATTTCCATCAATAGAGCTAAAAATCAAATGCTAGCCTTAAATATTCCAAAGCTTAGTGGTCAATGTGGTAAACTTATTTGCTGTTTAAAATATGAAGATGACCAATATAGCGAGATGAAAAAACTTTTCCCTCGCGTTGGTGAAAAAGTAAAAATTGAAGATAGCCTTTTTAGTGTTACAGGTATCAACATTCTTTCCTATAGCGTTAAACTTGAAAGCGAAGATGGCGTTAAGATTTTAAGTCTTGATGAATTTAAAGAACTTAAAAGTAAGGTAAAAAATAATGAGACGAGGTCTTAATTATGCTAAAAATAATGAACGACTTTATATCGTCGCGACACCAATTGGTAATTTAAACGAGCTTTCGCCACGCGCTTTAGAAGTTTTAAATGAAGTCGATATGATTGCCTGTGAAGATACGCGCGTCACGGGTGTTTTGCTTAAACACTTTAATATTAAAAAAGAGTTATTATCATTACATGAACATAATGAAAAAATGATGTCTATACGTATCATTCATCTTATTAAAGATGAAAATAAAAAGATAGCTTACGTTTCTGATCAAGGTTTCCCAGGCATTTCTGATCCTGGTTCCTTACTTATCAAAGAAGTTTTAAAACAAGAAATAGATGTCATACCTATCTCTGGCCCATGTGCTTTAATAAACGCTCTTGTGGGTTCTGGCTTAGATACATCACACTTCTACTTTCATGGTTTTTTAAGTGCTAAAAATAAAGTGAGAAGAGAAGAACTTTTAACGCTTAAAAGAAAAGAAGAAACACTCATTTTTTATGAAGCCCCACATCGCTTAAAAGAGACGATTGCTGAAATGCTAGATGTCTTAGGAAATAGAAGAGTTTGCCTCGCTAGGGAATTAAGTAAAATTCACGAAGAATTTATTCGCGGAAATTTAGAAGAAATGCACCTATTATTGCAAGAAGAAAATTTAAAAGGTGAATTTGTGATCGTTCTAGAAGGTGCGAATAATGAATCCTCTATCATTCATAGCGATGAAGATATCTTACGTTACGTCAATTCTTTAGTGGACGTAGGAATGTCAACAAAAGACGCTATTGAAAAGGCTAGCGAATATTTAAAAATTAAGAAAAATTACATTTATAAGTTATATCATCAAGGCTAAATAATTGGATTTAGCCGTTATTTTCTCTATTAATATGAAAACCCATCGCATCGCTTACAGGCACGCTGAAAGCGATACCGTGTCCAGCAGTATCAAGCCCGCAATTGTCATTGAGGGCTTTTAAAATAGCGTCTCTTTTACTTCTTTCAGTAACGATTAAGACTAATTCTTTATCTTGTTGAACTGGCATATCTAAAACTTTTTCAATGCCTTTCCTACCTGTTCCTTTTGCAGTCAATATTGTTCCGCCTCCGGCACCTTGTTCTTTCGCTGCGTTCATGACGATATCTGAATAACCAGGGTTGACGATACATATAATTAATTCTTTATTTTCCATTGTCTTTTTCCTCTCCTAGTCCATACATAAAATACTTGTAAGCTTTAAAATTGATAATGCTACTTAAATCTACGCTGAAGGCGACACCTTTCGTACGTTTAGAAACGATAAATTGTTCTCTAGCGTAATAAAATAAATCATTGAGATTCCTCTTTGGCGCGATAGCGATGACGATATCTTTTTTTACTTGGCTCAAGCCAAGCATTTGATACATTTCTTTGGTCGCCGTTCCTTTTGCAGATAAAGTAAGAACGTAATGACATAAATTTTCATTGATAAAGTTATTCTTATAAATAGAAGCTAAACCATTATTGACGATGACGATAAATAACACTAGTTTTTTATCATCCTCGTCGTAGAGAACACTATTTCTTTTTTGATTATTATTTCGTTCTAGCATAGTAATTTAATTATAAACCATTTACTTTTTAAACATAGTTAAAAAAACATCCGGTATCTTCGATTTAAAATCGTAGACCTTTTCTGATAAAGGATGCTTAATCTTTAGTTCGTAGGCGTGTAAACCTAATCTTTTAATCGGGTTAGGAGGATTTCCATATTTATCATCACCAATGACAAAATGCCCTCTTGCTCCTAGTTGCACACGAATTTGATTTTTTCTTCCAGACATAATTTCTACATCCAGTAATGAATAATCTTCATTTTCTTTTAATACTTTATAATGCGTCGTAGCTTTTTTTGCTCCTCTAAGTCTTGCATTATCGACGTACATTAAATCTAGATTATTCTTATGAAGATAATCCACTAAAGTGTCTTCCTTCTTTTTCATCTTGCCAGTCACTATAGCGTAATATCCTCTTTTAATAACTAAATCATTCCATTTATCTTGAAAAGCTTTTGCAACATCTAACTTTTTAGCAAACACTAACACTCCACTAGTGTTTTTATCTAAGCGATGGATGACATATGCCTTCGCATGCTTATCTTTTCTCATCAAATACTTCGAGACTTTTGCATAGCTTGTAGCAATTTTTTCTTTGTCGCTAGCGACAGATAATAAGCCAAAAGGTTTTTCGATAGCAATAAGATAATCATCTTCATAAATTTTATCGATATTATCTTTGACTAATTCTTTGTTCACTGGTCTTTTTTTCAAAATAATTAATTCGTCATGAACATTAAGTAAATAATCAAATTGATGAATTGAAACACCATTTACTAACACTTGGCCATATTTCAAATATGACTTTAAATTATTACGAGAGACCCCTTTCACATTATCGCGTAAATAATCTAAAAGTGGTGTCTTATGCGTGACGACATAAGATTTATAATCGTCTTGCTCTAATGTATGCTTGTTGAAACGATCTTTATTTTTATTCATGCTTTATAAGTTTATCATAATTACTTAAAGACATCTTTCTTTTTAAAAGAATATTTAAAAATTTGTTAAAAAGTAATACACTTTTCATTACGAAAGAAGGTGAATGTTCGTGCGTATTGGTCTAGATATTGGTTCCACAACAATTAAATGTGTCGTCTTAGACGACGATTTTAAAGTTATTTACAAGACTTACGAACGTCACTTCGCTCACATCAAAGAAAGCATTATCAATGCTTTAAAGAAAGTAAAAGAACAAAATATTATTCAAAATGAAGTTTACCTTGCTATGTCAGGCTCAGCTGGAATGGGCATTGCCAGCAATGCGGAAATTCCTTTCGTCCAAGAAGTTTATGCGACAAGAGTATGTGCAACGAAATACTTAAAAGATGCTTCATGCATCATCGAACTTGGTGGCGAAGATGCGAAGATATTATTTTTAGAAAATGGGCTAGAAGTAAGAATGAATGGCACTTGCGCTGGCGGCACAGGCGCGTTCATCGATCAAATGGCAACATTATTAAATATAAGCGTCGATGAATTGAACGTTCTTGCTTCGAAGCATGAAAAAATTTATAACATTGCATCTCGTTGTGGTGTCTTTGCTAAAACTGATGTCCAACCTCTTTTAAATCAAGGCGCTTCTAAAAGTGATGTCGCGGCTTCTATTTTAAAAGCTGTCGTCAATCAAACTATTGGAGGACTTACTCAAGGTAGAGAAATAAAAGGTAATGTCATTTATCTAGGCGGCCCTTTAACTTTCTTAGACCAACTACGCGCAAGTTTTGATGAATCCTTGTATTTAAAAGGTAATTTACCGGAAAATTCGTTATACTTCGTCGCTATTGGGGCAGCTCTTTGTAGTAATGTTTTACATTCATTAGATTATTTTATCGAACGTCTATCTAGTTATGAAACTGAAGGTAATTATCGTTACTATCCCCCTTTATTCAAAGATGAAAAAGAATTAAGCGAATTTAGAAATAGACACGCTCAAAATAAAGTAGAAATTAAATCATTAGATAATTATGATAAACCAGTTTATCTAGGTATCGACTCTGGTTCCACCACTCTTAAATTTATCTTGATCGATGATGAATATAACGTTAGGTACGCTAAATATATGTCTAACGAGGGTAATCCTGTATCACTTATGAAAGATGCTTTAATTGAACTTTATGAAAAGTATCCTTACGTCAACATTAAAGGTGCAGCCTCGACTGGCTATGGTGAAGAATTGATGATTAATGCTTTTAGTCTAGATGGTGGTCTAGTGGAAACTATGGCTCACTTCATTGCAGCAAAACATTTCATGCCTGACGTAAGTTTTGTCATCGATATCGGTGGCCAAGATATTAAATGCTTTAAAATCGATGATGGCGTCATCTCTGACATTTTCTTAAATGAGGCTTGCTCTAGTGGCTGCGGTTCATTTTTACAAACTTTCGCCAGTGCCTTAGGCTATAAAATGGAAGATTTTGCTAAAATGGGCTTATTAGCCAAAAAGCCAGTTGACTTAGGTTCAAGATGCACAGTCTTCATGAATTCAAGTGTCAAGCAAGCTCAAAAAGATGGAGCAAGTATTGATAACATATCCGCAGGGTTATCAATTTCAGTTGTAAAGAATGCTTTATATAAAGTTATTCGCGTCGCCGATAAGCATTCGCTTGGAAAGAAAGTTGTAGTCCAAGGCGGAACATTTTTAAATGAAGCTGTTTTAAGAGCTTTTGAAAAAGAATTAGATTTAGAAGTCGTATGCCCTAATATCGCTGGTGTTATGGGTGCCTTTGGGGCGGCAATGCATGCGAAAAAATTACATCTTAACAATTCTTCAATTTTAAAACTTGATGATTTAAAAAATTTCAAGCATCAAATTAGAACTTATACCTGTGGGCTTTGTAATAACAAATGTTCTCTTACTTTAAATACATTCCAAAATAATAAATCTTTCATCTCTGGTAATCGTTGTGAACGCCCTCTTGCTAAAAAAGTAACCGGCGATGAATATAATATTTATTCTTACGTTCAAAATATCTTATCAAGTTATCAACCAATCGAAGGAAAAAGAGATATTGATATTGCCATCCCGCTCGTATTAAATATGTATGAACTTTATCCTTTCTGGTTTGCTTTCTTTACAAGTTTAGGCATGAGAGTCCACCACTCTGGTTTTTCTAACGTTAAGGTATATTTAGAAGGACAAACAACTATTCCTAGCGATACAGCTTGCTTTCCAGCAAAACTTGTACACGGTCACATTCACAAATTAGTGAAACAAGGTTACAAAATTATTTTTTATCCTTGTATGTCTTATAACATCGATGAACAAAAAGGCGATAATCATTACAATTGTCCGATTGTCGCTTATTATCCTGAAACAATAAAAAATAACGTAGATGAAATACAAAATATTACATTTATTAAAGATTATATATCTTTAAACGATGAAAAATTTTTCATTAAAAAAATGTATAACATGATTAATAAAAAAATCACAAAAGTATCAAAAAAAGAAATTAAAATAGCAACTAAAAATGCTTTTATTGCTTATAAAGAACACCTTTCATCCATTAGAACTAGAGGGCAAGATATTATTAACCGGGCAAGAAAAAATCATAAGCCTATCATCGTTTTAGCAGGTCGCCCCTACCACGTTGATCCAGGAATTAATCACGGTATCGATAAATTAATTGTGGGGATGGACGTCGCTTGTTTAAACGAGGAATCAATTTCTCATCTTGTCGCTAAATTTAAGACTAACGTCATGAATCAATGGACGTATCATGCAAGACTTTATGCCGCGGCAAAATATATTGCTACATTCGATGATATGAATTTAATTCAACTTGTTTCTTTTGGTTGTGGTTTAGACGCTATTACAAGTGATGAAACGAGATTATTGCTCGAAAGTGAAGGAAAAAATTATACCCAGATTAAAATTGATGAAATTACAAATCTTGGGGTAGTAAAAATTAGGCTTAGATCACTATTAGAAGCGTTGAAAGAAAGGAGTGAAAGAAATGAAAAATGAATTAGAACGCGAAGACTATCTATTGGATATATGTGACTTCACTCCTGAAATGAAAAAGACGCATACAATTCTAATTCCCGCTATGCTGGAATTTCATTTTAAACTACTCGAAGCAGCTTTAAATTCACTAGGTTATAAAACTGAAATTCTAACGAATAACGATACGCACGTCGTCACGACTGGCTTACGTTATGTTCACAATGATACTTGTTATCCTGCCTTATGCGTCATCGGCCAATTTATCGAAGCGTTAAAAGTTAGAAATGATTTAGATAAAATAGCGCTTATTATTACTCAAACTGGTGGTGGCTGTAGGGCGACAAATTATGTACCTTTATTAAGAAAAGCACTTAAAAAAGCTGGTTTTGAAAATATACCAATTATCGTTTTAAATCTAGGAAATTTAAGAGAATCTAGAGGCATTAAATTAAACTTAAAATTTTTATCAAAACTTGTAGCCGCTATTACGTATGGTGATGCTTTAATGTATCTATATAATAAGACTAGAACATACGAATTGACGAAAGGAAGCACTTATCACTTAGTGAACACTTGGTTAAATAAATTAGGTAATTTAATTAAGAAAAATAAAGGTAGTAAAAAGCGTGATTTAAAGAAATATTTACCACAAATTGTGGATGATTTTAATAAACTATCTATAAAAATGAAGCCTTCTCCTAAAGTTGGCATCGTCGGAGAAATTTACGTAAAATATTCACCGATTGGCAATAATCATTTAGAAGAATTTTTAGTTAACTCCGGTGCAGAAATTAATGTTCCTGGTCTTTTCGGTTTCGTCTTATATTGTTTACAAAATTCAATTTATGATTATGGCTACTATGGCGGTAAACATTTAAAGTTAAGAATCACTAATGTGCTCATCAATTATTTAGAAAAAAGAGAATTACTAATTATTAAAGCTCTTAAAAATTCAAAATTTGGTTCATTCACTCCTTTTAAGGAAATGAAAGATTATTCTAGAGGCATAATTAAGCATGGCGCGAAAATGGGTGAAGGATGGTTACTTACAGCTGAAATGATCGAACTTATCGATAATGGCTTTTCTAACATTGTTTTAACTCAACCTTTTGGTTGCTTGCCTAATCACATATGCGGAAAAGGAGTCATGAAAAGAATTAAAAGTTTACATAACGACGCAAACATTGTCGCTATCGATTACGATTCAAGTGCTTCTAAAGTCAATCAAGAAAATCGCATCAAATTGATGCTTGCCATCGCTAAAGAAAATATCGAAAAATAATTAATCTTTTCTCAAGAAAATATAGACGACTCCAGGATTAGCAATTCTTTTATCGACGTCAGGAATCATCTTTTGCAATTTAGCTGATAATCTAGAATGATGAAAGCTTAATTCACTTCCTCGAATATAATCGACTATCTCGCCATAATATTTTAAAGTGTAAAGCCTTTCTAACACTTCATCTAAAATACGATGTGTCCCACCTTTAGAGCCATAGCCTGTCACTACTTTAAAGACATGAGCGTTTCTTTCTTTAGCGTATTCTAATTCACTTTCAAAAACATCCATGGCTTCACCAACGAAAGGATGGCCTTCGTGAATATCTACTTCGTAGATATAATAGTTCATTTAGACATCCTTTCCATCAAATAATTCATCAATCTTTTCAAAGTATTGCCAAGTGGCATCAAAACCAAAAGCAAGATGAAATTCAAAACAAAAATAATTAGGGAAGAAGTTAAATATGTCATATCAAAAGATTCAATGCTACTGAATATGTGCATATCGACAAAAATGTAATATAAGCCAAAAGAAGCAAGGAAAGAAATGACGTGTATTGCTAAAATAAAAAGCAATAAATAAATTAAACCTACGATATTATTTTTTCTTTGATAGTGGCTTATGAAGCCATAACTTGTATAAAGTAAACACACATTGCCAAACAAATAGGCGATGATAAAAATCCAACCAATTATATCTCCTTCGGGATTAGATAAAATCGTTTGAGCGCTCAACATGGAAAAATAAGCGATGATAGTGAAGATTAAAGTAAATAATAACCAAATATATTCTTTTTTCAAATGAGACCAAATGTAAGTTTTGCCTTTTTCAAAAGAAACTTTTTTAGTCTTATTTATGTTCAAGGCGGGAGCCACAACTTTTTCTTCACTAACTTTGATAGTAACGGTATCAAATTCTTCGGAAGCAAAATGTGAACTATTCATTAAATAGACATCAAAATTATAATGATAACGCTCAAATATTGCTTCGATCACGCTACGATTTTTTAAATTGATATCTTTTTTTAAATCACAAGTTAAATAACACACATGTTCGTCTTTGGAAAGATAAGAAAACACATCTAATACTTTCATAACTTTTTGTTTGTCATTTAAGATGATACGATTTCTAAAATACGCTAAGTCTGTCGCTAAATGTCTTTGATAATCTTTTAAATCGTCATTATCAATTAGAGATACGATATTAAATTCGATAATATTTTCAATAGTTATATTAAAAGATAAAAGCCTTACATTCTTATCTTTTATAACATCTTTTTCTTCGATTAAAAATTTTAATGCATTTAATTCATTTTCTTGCTTAGGTAAATTTAAATTTAAAATTTGAAAGTAAGGTGTTTCTTCTTTAGAAAGATGATGAACACCGTGAGAGTATATTTTATTGTCGTTTTCTTTTAAAGATAAGGAAATCATCTATACTATTTAATCATGAATTAAACAAAGGCGCAATTTTTTAAATTGTTAGATGACAAATTCAACGCAACGATTAATAAAAGATATTGATATGTGTCTTCTTTGCTTGCTAAATTGGTTAGATAATTTGCTTTAGTACCACCAATTTATTAGGAACTCTCCTTATGCCAATAGTATCAAGATATTAAGTTTGATGTCGTATTTGTTGATCCACCAAGAAAAGGTTTAAGTTTAGATTTTATCAATGCAATAAAAGAAAGTTTGCCTAAAAAGATTATTTATATTTCTTGTCATCCTGCGACTTTAGCAAGAGACGTTGAATTATTAAAAGATTATTACGAAGTTAAA
>CASFRI010000009.1 GCA_949297055.1 uncultured bacterium
AAGGGGCTGTTAAGAAACCTATAAGGTGACTTAGCCCCTTTTAATTTGCAAAAAAGAAGCGAAATCGCAAGAAATCGCCTCTTTTGATAGAATACTTCTTGTCTAGGGAGGTATTCTTATGCCTTATTTTATCACAAAACAATTAAGTTTGTTTTCTTCCTACCAACTAAATAAGAAGGAAGAAGAAAAATTAAATAAGTTTTTGCTATTTCTTGAGAATTCAGGGATTGGAGAATTAATACATCAAGAATGCTATAAAGATCATTCTAAAGGAGGCAGACCTCCATATAATTACTACAACTTATTCGCCGCTTCCATTTATGCTTTCTCTAAACATCCAGGAACTCTGAGAAAGATAGAAGAGAGTTTTAAATATGATGTTAGATTTATGTATTTGATGGACAATGAGAATCCCTCATATGCAAAAATTGGGGAGTTTCTTAACAATTTATTTGTTAAGTTTCATCATAAAATCTATTCATTATTAGTCTCTGAATTTATTAAAGAAACTGGTATAAATATTGATGATTGTTTTCTTGATGGAACTAAAATTGAGGCTAACGCGAACAAGTATAAATTTGTTTGGAAACCGACGACATTTCACAAGAAACTAGATGAAAACATGAAGAAACTTTTAAATAAGTATTTTTCAGTAAATAAAACAGAATTATTAAAGTCTATTGAGGTAGCTGAATATATTACAAAAATGGGTAATCTTACATTAGATAAAGTCGGTAAGAAAGATTATAAGCAACTGGAGAAATATTTAATCAAATTATTGGAATACGAAGAAAAAGAAGAGATATGTGGTCCGGATAGAAACTCTTATTTCAAAACAGATAAAGATGCTACTGCAATGACATTAAAAGAAGATTTTTATTCTGGTGTTGGAAGCAATATGCATGCTGCTTATAATATTCAAATCATTGTTTCTAAAGGCATTGCACTCGCTTATTATGTTGGGCAAGAAAGGTCTGATTTCTATGCATTTATACCAACAATTGAGCAATTTTATTTAAACTACGGCTTTTATCCAAAGAATTTATGCGCTGATGCAGGATATGGATCATGGAAAAACTATGTCTATGTGATGGAACATAATATTGGTAACTATGTTAAATTTCAAGATTGGGAACAACTTAGAAAGGGAAACACTTTAGACTTATATTCGTTTAATGAAAACAAAGAACTAGTTTGTTTAAATAAGAAGACCGCTACTAAATGTTCAGAATACAATGGTCGCCATCCCAAACATCACGGGTATTTATATGTCATTCAAAATTGTAAAAGATGTAGATACCAACAAACATGTAAAGCTGCTACAAAAGATAAAAAATCAGCAGTTAGAATTTTTGATGTCTCTTATGAATTATGGAATGGAAGAATTATGGCAAGGAAGAATCTATTGACCACAAAAGGCATAGAGATGAGAGTTAATAGAAGCTCCCAGGTTGAAGGAGTGTTCGGAATAGTTAAACAAGACATGCAATATGATAGATTCAGACGAAGAGGATTAGATAAAGTTCATGTCGAAATGTGCCTAACATTAATTGGTCACTTATTAAGAAAACTGTTTACGTTTTACGACGGTAAAGCAAAGTTTGATTATTGGGTTGCTCCGTCAGATTTAAAAGATGAAGAAATGCCTGTTGTTGACGCAAAAACATTTAAAAAGAAGATACGCAAAAAAGATATAAATGAGTTATTAAGAATTGAACACCAAAAGAAGAAAAAGATTTCTTAACAGTTTATCTGTTACTTTCTAAATCCACTAAAAAAGGGGCTAAGTCACCTTATAGGTTTCTTAACAGCCCCTTTTAATTTTAATAATTAAAATACAGCAAGCACTAAATAGATGAAGATAATTGTTAAAATGATAGCAATGATAGTAATAACTAGACTTACGGCATTCGAAGCGCGTTCGTCACTTTTAATAGTGCCTATCAAACTAGCGATAAAAAGCATGATCGAAGCAATGATGACAGGCAGAGCAATGATAATCAAAGTGATGACGCAAAGCGTCGTTCCGACGATGAAAAGAGCAAAATTTTCATCGATAGTAAAATTAAACATTACTTTAATACCATAGATTGCTAAGACTGAAATGGCTAGCATAATTAAAGTTTGAATGGCGTAAGATATTCTTCTTTTTCCGCTTGCAGCGAAAATATCTAAAATCATTCCAATAGGGGTAAATCTGCTTTGAAATAGGTTTCTCATGCTTTTAATATAACAAATGTTTAGCAAAAAAACTATATTTTCAAAATCGCAACGATTTAACACGCTGTGCCTTTATAATAAAATCTAGATAGTTACTGTTCTTTAAGCCATAAAAAATTAAAGTATACCCTGATAGCCCAAGCCCTAATCCGTATGCCTAATAATCACAAGTTTAAAAAAGACGATATAGTTTATGTTAAAGTACCCTTTTGCTCCCAGTTTGAGGTGGGCAAGATTTTTTCTTATGATGAAAAAGAAAATGCCTACATCATGATACTTTTTTGGGAATATGATCCTAAATCATTTAGAGGCTGGTGCTACGTCAAGGAAGAAGATATCGATTTTGTTAGCAAAAATGATGATATTCCGGATTATATATTTGAGGGTTTAAAAGAAGATATGTGTGTTGTTCCGAAACTAACACCATCTAACTTTATTGAACTTTATAATGAAGTATATGAAGCTTTTAAGAAACTTAACGAAGCAAAAATTTATTATGAAGAATGTCAAAAAGAAGTTAACGAAGTGCTAGATCGTAGATACAAAAACAATTTCAAGTTTAAAAAAAGAAAAAATAAAGCCTAATTTAATTAATTGTTCGTTATACATAAGATAAGTATTTTTCATATATAGTTTTATTTTTTTCAAGAAGTTAAAAAAACACTAGTGCGGTTCATAAAATTGTGTTGCATTTTCCGGAATCAAAAGTTTACATTTATGGGAATGAAAGTTCTACGTTTTCTGGAATTTATTTCCAATATTTTTAGGAATATGACTCGATTTTGTGTTGCAATTTGGATGATACAATTTAAACTTTAATCATTATGAAATATTGTTTCGCTAGTGAAAAAGACATATATACTTGTAATAGCCTTAAAAAAGAAGTTATCGCTAGATTAAATTCTTTAAATTTACCTTTATGGAACGAAGAATATCCAAGCGATGAATTAATCAAAGAAGATATCGAAAGCGGTAGAGGCCGAATCATTGTAAATGATGAAGACGAAATAATTGCTTACGCAAGTGTGGCCCCAACAATCGAAGAATTTGATGAAGAAGTGTTTTTAGCTTCTAATTTAGTGGCTATATCACGCCTTATGGTCAAGACAAATTATGAAAATCAAGGTGTCGCTGCTTATTTTATTAAGCAAATAATCGATGAAGCAAAAACTAAAGGTTATAAAGGAATAGGTATCATGGTTCATCCAATTAATAAAAGAGCGATTAAACTATATGAAAAGTTAGGCTTTAAGTTTGAACGAAGAAAACAATATTTTTATGGAGAATATGATACATATTCTTATTTATTTTAAAAATATTTTTAAAAAAAGAAAAAATAAAAGAAGACTAGCGGTCTTCTAATAAAAATAATAAATTATGGTTAAGAATAGCTAAGAATTAATAATATTTCCACACGCTTTTGCGAGTTGATCTGGACAAGAAGTGGGTTTATAACCACACTTAATGCCTTTTAATAATGAAATTATTTCTTCTAAGGTTTTGCCTTTCACTAAGGCGGCAACTCCTAAGGTGTTTCCGGGGCAACCACCGTGGAAAATAACTTTATTTACGATGTGAGTGTTTTCATCGTAATCGATGTCGATTAATCTAGAACATGTACCTTTAGTTTGATAAGTGTAGACCATAAATGTTTTTTCTTCCTTTTATTTATGGACTGATATTAACACAATTCATATATGAATTCAAAATTAGTGCTTTTTTAAGTTATATTAAACTCCATAAAAAGAAAGGAAACATTATATGAGCGAAGAAGCATTAAAAGTTATTGAATTTTATAAAGGCAAAGATATTATCATAGGCATTAGTCCGGTTCAAATTGATTTATGTTTTAGTTTTCCTAAGTTAGCAAGAGCGTTAGAAGAACTTAATAATGAAGGCTTATTAGAAGCAGTGAAAACTTATAAAGAATAAATATTTATAAATTGAATCAAAAATAGTATCATAATTAAATTTTGCAATGAATATTCATTTATAATGAATATAAAAATTATTGATTTTATTGTTTTTATGATATAATAATGGTGTCAGGGATAGACGTTAAAAATCCCAAGAGCGGTCGGACTAGAGACCTAAAACCTATTCGCGCGGTGGTGACGCACCTAAAAACGTCTTTTATTTTTGATGTCTTTTAAAAAACGTATTTTGCAAAATTTATTTATAGCGGCGGCTGAATACAATAAATTATTGTCAGCAACAATTTTAGTACGCTCTCAGAAGTTCAAATATTATAAACAATACTTCTTACATTTTTATGAAGATAATTTTTTACATTTAACAGGTGTTCAAACTAGTTTAAAGCCAAAAGATTTTTTTCAGTGTTGTCTTAATAAAACCTTATTATTAAATCAATTTGATTGTGATTCATCACCGGAATTGAAAGGAAAATCAAGAGAAAAAACAAAGCATTTACTTAATATTCGATATCTTTTTCAGAGCATATTGTATTTTCAAGAAAATTTTCGAAGCAATAAAATTTTTTGTGATATTGTTGTTACAAACGGTTCTTTTACTTTAGGTTTTGTTGCTATAAAGAATGGCAATTGTGTACCTCGAAGTTTATTGAATAAAAATAAAGTTGATATGCGTTTGGCGATAGATAATTCTTCTTTCGAAATAATTGAGTCAAAATGATTTTATCATTAGATGATATTATCGTGATTATAACCATTTAGTTTTTTATATCAGCAATACTGGTAATTTTTCTTCTAATTTATTCCTTATGATTTTAAAAAGATAAAGTTCCTTTCTTTATATTTAGTTTGTTAAAGATAACTTACGCCTTAATAGCTCCTATCTTTCAAAAGTAGATAAACTTTAGAATAGATTCTTCTTCTTTAGTTTCATTAAAAAGATTGATAACTTCTTCGCTTAACTCAAGTAAAGGTTTTAATTTCTTCTTTTGATTTTTTGAACTTAATCAAATTTATCTATAAATATCGATATCATTATTGGTAATTATTTTACCTACATAATATTCATCTCTAATGAATTTATTTTCGATAATTTCAAAATCATTAGAAGTATATGAGTAATCTGTCCCTATAAAGTAAATACCGCGATTTTTCTTATCACTTACAACTTTTAATGAATAATATAATTTATCGTCTTTTTTCATCACATCATCTAAAAAGAATTTATCGTCCTTTTTAGCAATATCAACCTTCTTTTTCATCCTTACTTCTTGATTCTTTTTAAAAGGGCAATTTAAAGAAGTAAAGTGAAGATATTTTTGTTTTTCTAATAAGTCTTTTTCTTTATTCACCCAACTAGTGATTTTTTCTAAGGTTTTATTAAATCTTTTTTCTTTTTCTTCTATTTCATTCTTTGCTTCAAATTCGCTTATTAGAGAGGCTTTTTCATAAAGTTTAATAAATTCATCAAGACTTAATTTATATTCTTCATCACCATCTAAATTGTTATAATTTTTAACAATTAAATAGATATCTAAACAATCAAAACCTAATATTTCTTGTAAGTCATCATAATCTTCATGATTTTTATCATTAACTTTAAAGAAGTGGATATGGTTAAGATGGATCGCTAAGACATGATATTTATCAATTCTTTCTTTTGAATAATAGTCGTACATATCTTCATAGTGAGGGGTTTCATCTTCTAAATAACCTAAATCTAATTTATTAGGTGTATCTTCATAAAGCTCTTTAAAGCTACAATAGTGTTTTAAATCTTTGATGACTGTTAATAATGATTTGTTTTTATCTTCTGTATTGGTGAAGATGATGAAATCACCTATAGCGAGTAATTGACGTTTTTCATCATTTAAACGCATTTCAATTGTTTTATACCCTTTTTCCATAGCGTTATAAGGTTCAGGTTTTAATGTGTAAAAGTGAAAGTTTGGCATATGGAAGTATTATAACTTTAATTTACGCGGATGATATAAACAATTTAACCTTTGGCTGCACAAATTGTGCAATTTCAATTATTTTTTATAAAAGTGAGACTAAATTATAATCTTAAAAGATTATTTAAAGATTTAAAGATTTTTAGCATAGACAAAACGTAGATTAAGTGTATAAAATATACAGCAGACAAGGGGTAAAAGGAAAATGTTAAAAAAGATAATAATTAAAAACATTAATTCCATCAAAAGTTGTGAATTAAATTTTGACAAAGGTAAATTCGAATATGGTCAGAATAATATTTTTGATGATGTCGTCAATCCTATCGCTATCTATGGTTTAAATGGTAGTGGTAAAACTTCATTCTTTTCCGCGATCGAGCAGTTTAATATGTTGATGTTTAATCCACCTGAATTTTTAGCGCCATTCGTGGTAAATAATATTTTGTTCCTTAAATATCATCACAGGAAAAGTAACGATGTCTCTCACATTTCTGGATCGATAGAATTTTTCTTAGAAATTAATGGTAAAAAATATGATTATTTTATTCAAACGACGAGAGATAAAATCTTTTACATATCGCATGAAAAATTATCGATCGATGGTAAAAATATATTTGATAAACATGCAGATTTAGTTACAGTTCAAAAAACATATTTAACTCAATCGCCTTTAATTCCACATCTAAGAAAATTAGTGGCAAATAAGATTACAGATGCGGATATTCAGCTCGTATACACGTATCTATGTTCTTTTGTTAATGTCAATCTCAACACTAATGTGGTCGCTAATCCTAAGCCTATCGTTGCTTCGCCTATCTTTAGTGTGGCCAACTTATTCGACTTACTAGTGGATAAATCTAGTGAAATAAAAGAAACATTAAAAGAGTATAAGGATTTTCCAATCTATACTTTTCATAAGCAAGCGAAAACGCCAATTGCCAATGGCAATGTTTTAAATTACACCGTTAATATTGAAGATGGAGATTTTAATTTTGACTTGCCACTTAATATGATTTCATCAGGTATGCTCAATATGGGTCTTTTACTTTGCATTTTACTTGCTGTTCCAGAAGGAGCGACATTGTTCATTGATGAAATGGATAAAGCTTTGCATCCAACCGCTATAAGATCATTTATCGAAATCGCACAAAAACGTAAAATCCAACTCGTGTTTTCATCACATAATACGAACATTATGCAATATCTTAGACCTGATCAAATTTATTTCGCTAAGTGGCGTAAAGGGTTTTCTAACTACTATCGTCTTTCAGAAATCTATCCTAACATTAGAAATGTCAACAACATTGAAAAAATGTATTTAAATTGTGTCTTCGATGAGGCTTTAGATAATGATAAATAACTATTTACTTATCGTCGAGGGGGAAAAGACTGAGCCTGAACTTTTTTCTAAAATACTAGAAAGTTATGGTTTTCACGTCGAAATAGCCAAAGAAAAGCATGACGTTAACCTTCCCTTTGAAGTGAGCTTAAAAAACGCTAGTAAAGATAAGATCAATGTTCTTATCGCTCAATTTAAGCAAAATCGCATCCATGATTTCATGATCAAATTTAATAAAAGCGAAGAGGATTTAGGCCGTTACTTTAATATGAAACCTAATTACTTTAAAGCCATCTTTTTAATTTTTGATGTCGATCATAATGAAAGAAAAGATTTAGAAGAATGTATGAACAAATTTAATGATGAAAGTAGTGGGCTTTTACTCATTAGTTCACCTTGCATCGAAGTTTTAGCGGACGATAATTTCTTTTTGGAAGATAGATGCGAAACTTATTGTCACATCAAAAAAGATTACGTTTCTAAAATTAACGATTGTTGCATCAAAAATAATAAGTGTAATGCCTTAGAATTTATTGCCTCCAATTTTTATTCTTTAGCGTTATCTTTTCTAAAGAAAAATCGTGATGATTTCGATGAAAATAATATCATGGAACATCCTTATAAAGTCGTAGAAAAAATTAATGAACTAAATATAAGAAAGAATTGGAAAGATGAAAATGATGAGCGAAGAAGTGAATTAATTTATCGTTATTTCACTACCGTGATCTATGTTTTTATCGCTTACATCCACGGTCTTACGTCTAAGATAAATAATTATTCTCTAGTATATGACTTTTTTAATGAACGAAGCCATGAAGATAATTATTAAACGTTTGCCTTCTATCCTTACTCCACCTGATATCGATCATACAGACGAAAACGGTAATAAAGTATTCGTGGAATTTGGTTCATTTTTGGGAATATCGTTGAAGTTTAATGGTGAAAAGGTGAAGGCTAGTCCCGCCAAATATAAAGACGTTAGAAGACAAAATAAAAGCGAAAATAAATTTTAAAAAAGAAGACGAGTAGGGGTTTTCATAAATTATCCGAAAGAAGATAGTTTTAATATTTAAATATTAATTTGTAGGAACTTTTAACATAAATGCATTTCTTCCATTTTAAGTCCTAAATTATTTGTTAAAATTTAACTTGAGGAGGAAGAATATGTCAAAAATATCCCAAGAATTACAAGTTCTTTATTTTTTAAACGAGAGAAAGAAAAATAATAGATACACGAAACTAGATGAAATTTTAGATTATTTAGATTTAGATTATAATTCATCAAGACACGTTAGGCGTTATCTTTATGATTTAGATTTGTCAGGTTTTTATATTGAAACGAAAAGAGGCTCTAATGGCGGGTATATGTTACAGGATCCGCTCGATGAGAACTTATTACTAATGCCTAATATATCTTTGGCAATCTTACTTTCAATGAAACATAATCAAAAAGTAGAAGAAAGTTTAAAAGAATTACCAAACTATGTTTCTTCTAAATATATCGAAGGTGATAATGAGTTGAAGACGAAGACGTTAGACAATTTGTGCGATATCGTTAATGCGATGAAGCAGAGTTTTTCCATTGCCTTTAGGTATAAAAACATCAATGCAAAAATAATTGTTGATCCATATAAAATTATTTACACAAACCATTCTTACTATTTATATGGTTTAAACGATAATAAATTAAAGACTTACAATGTAGCGTTCATTAATAACATCGTGTTTCAAAAGAAGTTTAAAAAAGATGCAGTCATGGAAAAATATTTACAAAGTTCTTTAAATGATTATGGTATTAAACTAACGAATGATAAAACAACTTTAAAGGTGAGCTGTAAAGATAAAAACGCTTTAGAAAAATTTATGAAATATTTCGAAGGAAAAGGTAAAGTTGACGGATTAGAGTTTAAAGTCTCATCTAATAGTGAGAACGAATTATTTTATCCATTATTTCGTATACCTACCGATGACTATGTCATCTTAAATGATGAATTTAAAGATAAGTATGTCGCTTATCTGGAAAGATATTTAAATGTTATAAGGGGTAAATAGTTATGAGCAACAAAGAGTTAAAAGAAAAATACGATGGAATATTGAAGAAAGATTACATTAGCGGGGATGATAAAAAGGCTAGTTATTTTGGCTATAAAATTCATCTTACTTACAAAAATTATTTTAATAAAAAAAGATCTCAGGAAATTGAAGATGAATTGAAGAAGAGCGGCCATCTAGATGAATATAAAAACGGTAGTGGGCAAGAATTAAAAGAAAAAGGTTCGATGCCTCCAAAGTTCTTATCGATTGCCTCGAGCTCTAGTTTTTGTTACTTTTCTTTAAGAAATGATGGCTATAAATATTTCGCTAAGAAGATTGAAAATGATAATTTTACACTAAGCGAACAAATTAGTTTTGAAAAAGATTTAAATATCATACCTGAAAATAAATTTGCAACCGTGCATTTAGATGCTTATTTTAAAACGAAGAAAAATGAATATTTTTTCGAATGTAAGTGTCATGAATTTTTTGACACGCACAAGAAATCATTAAGTGAAAGTTATTTTGATAAAAAACTTAATCTTTTTGTCAGCGAAGAAGAATTTGAAGATTGGTTTACTTCCCAAGGTCATATTAAGTTTGGAACAAGCGGTGTTGGTATTGAAGAAAATAGCGGCTTCGATTTTAAACAATTTTGTGCGCATTTGATGGGAATAGAAAGAAATAAAGATAAGGATTTAACTTCGCATCTTATCTATTATTATTGCTTGCCGAAGAAAGAATCGCTTATTAAAGAACCTGATATAAAAGAAAAAGTCATTCAAGCGATTGTAGATACTTTAAAGATTTTAAATAGCGAAAAATTAAAAAAATATTTTGGTGATAAGATAAAATTTCATCTCTTCATCAAAATTGATGGTCATACGGAAGAACCCTCTAGTGAGAAAAACACTATGCCAGTGGATGAATATTTAGAATATTTAAACAAAAAAGCTCAATAATTTTTCTTTGTGTCATTTTAAGTCCTAATGCATATGTTATTTATATATTAATAAGTAACGATGTGAGGTGATTTAAGTGAACGATGATATTTGTTTATCGAAGTTAAATAGTTTAAGTCATGCGACTAAATTTGGTTGCAAAAATATTCCTAAAGATGATCTTAAGATTTTAGATTATATCTTTAAAAAAGATAATGATTTTAATATTGCTGAATATCTAAATATAAATCTAGATATCTTTTATTCATTAGCGGCCATCATCGATGCGAAAGATTTTAACAACTTAGTGTTCATCATTTCTATTTTAAGAACTCACTATTTTTCTTTTGAATTAATGATGAAGTTATTAAAAGATAAAAAACACTTTTTATTTACTAATAAAGATGAATTACTCACTTATCTATTAGATAAAGAAATATGTTTAGAAAGCTCAAAGAGAATTATCGATGATTTAGGTCATCTTCACGAATGGGAAATACTTTTATTAGAATCAAGTGATATGAGTAAAGAAGAAATACTATGGATTAAAAATGTCAAATCATTAAGTGATTATGATTCTTCATTTAAAGAAGCGAACTACATCTACTCTTTCGCGTTCTTTAAATATTATTATACGAGTGAATTTAATGAAGTTAATAAACTTTAACTTACTTATTCTTAACAAATCATTAAAAGGAGTGAACGGAAAAAAATGAATACGAAAGAATTTGATGAACTAATGAAAAATACACGAAAAGAAACAAGAAAAATTATTAACGTAGGGAAAACTTTGTATCTATTAGATAAGCTTAGAAAAGCCACGCATACGGCTTTAGATGATATCGATTTAGATTCTCTTGTTAAGTTATTAAAAAAATCAGAAGAAGTGGAAGATGAAAGTTTAGGCACATTTTCTATGAACTTCTTTAAATCCTTAGTGAATGTATTTGATCCTAAGAGAGTGAAAGAATTAACCACTGTTGTGGGTATCGTCATGTCGAATGGTACTTATACGCATAACATCGAAGATTTAGTAAAAGAAATAAGTGTTTTTGATATTCCTACGAATCAAGATGATTTAATTGAAGATTTTAAGATCGATGATGAAACATTAATTTACAAAATTAAAACGAATCAATTTGATGAACAATTTAAAATGAAGATTAAAGAACATAAGTTTCCTAAGAAATATGAAAGTCGGGGAAAAGATTACGTTTTAAAGATTAATTATCTTTCTTCTAGGAAAGAAATACTTCTTCATACGATTCTTGGACTTTATTTATTTTATTTTTTGACTTATAAGCGTGATTTATATTTTAGAGTTTTAAGAAATTTAAAAGTTAGATATTAGAAAAGAAAGGATGGAGAAATGAAAAATAACGATAAGAATAGTTATAGTTTCAATTCATTTTTTGATGAGTATGGCTTAGCCTTAATTAGCGCTCTATGCGTCTTTATATCAATAATATATGTCTCCGTCAAATTAGAGGAAAAAATAACTTTTAAACAAGAAGATAAAAAATATCAACGAGGACTTATGCAAGGGGAAGAGAAGTGGATGTATGAAGTTAAGCTTGATCTAGTAAGAAATGGTATTAGACGTTCTAAGATAAGTTTTTCTCGTAATGGTTATCTTCATGGTGCACCTCTTTATACAGTTCACGTTTATGATAGAAAGTTCACTCACGAATATGTTTGGAATATTTTAAGAAATTCGATGTTCTTATTTATGATGATAATAAGCGTTTAATTAAAGAAAAATCACATCAGTTGTTTTTAGATACATTGGAGTAATTATGAGAAAGTATATAAGCATTTCATATCTTCAAAAGAATTTTGGACTTGGTTATAAGAAGGCTAATGAAGTGTTAGACATGTTAATTAAAAATAAAGTAGTTGTGGAAGGGGGTAATAGTAAGTTTATGTTGGTTGGTGATAAAGGTGGGTTTAATAAAAGATGGAAGGGATTATAAATGATACTGTAGGAAAAAGGGCGAATAAGGGTAAGAAAGTCTTACAACATTGAACGTTAACATCATAAGCAGATTGAATTCTTTTCAAAAAAGTATTTAAGCGTAACCAGATAAATGCTATTATTATATCGAAATACAATTTACATAAGTTGCTTTTTGGAGGAATTAAATATGCATAACAGCGATTATACAACTGAATACGATGTTGAGAAAAAATTTATAGAAATAATCCAACGTAACTGGTACCGTTACAGCGCAATTTCTAGCTACGAAGAATTGAAAAGTAATTTTAGAAAACATCTTAATGAACTAAATAAGGAAAAGTTAAATGGTGAAGAGTTAACTAATGATGAGTTTAAAAACATATGTATCTATTTAGAAAATAAAAGTGTTTTTGAAGCTTCTCAAATTTTAAGAACTGGAAAAATAGATGTCATTAAAAGAGATGGATATCCTGTTTATCTTAAACTGGTAGATCTTGATGACATAGAAAAGAATCATTTTGAGGTCGCGCATCAAATCACTGTTACTGGTAGGTATACTGGTCGTTTTGATGTTACTCTTTTATTAAATGGCCTCCCATTCGTGCAAATAGAACTCAAAAAGCCTGGTGTTGAAATTAATCAAGCTTTTAATCAAGTTCTTCGCTATAAACGCGACGGAAATTACAAAGGCTTATTTAATTTCATACAAATTTTTGTCATTTCTAACGAGCAACATACGCGTTATTTTGCTAACAATGATACAGATATAAAGAAGAGCAATTGCTTCGTGTGGACTGACATGGAAAATGAAAACGTCAATCTTCTTTATGATTTTGAAGAGGAGTTTTTGTTTTGCCCGTTTTTATTTAAGCTAGTTTTTAATTACATGATTGATAGTGCTTCACAAAAGAAATTATTTGTCATGAGGCCTTATCAAATTTATGCTTTTGAAGCTTTAAAAAGTAGATGTCTTAGGAGTAACGCTAACGGTTATTGCTTTCACTCCACTGGTTCAGGCAAAACTCTAACCTCTTTTAAGTTTGCTTCCGCAATGTCTTTAAGAAAAGAAGTGGACAAAGTTTTTTTCCTTGTCGATAGAAAAGATTTAGATGATAAGACGGTTGATGATTTTAATTCTTATATGTCTTCCACGGCGGAAGAATTTACGAATGTAAAGAAAACCGATTCACTTATAAAAGATATTGAATCTAATAAAAAACTCATTATTTCTACCATTAATAAGATGTCTAATGCTCTAAAAGGAAGAAATGTCGAAAGGTTACTCCCTTATAAAAATAAAAAAATTATCTTCATGTTTGATGAATGTCATCGTTCGCAAGCAGGTGAGATGAGAAAAATTATTGAGAGATACTTCACAAACGCCTTATATTATGGCTTTACAGGAACGCCTATTTTTACCGAGGAAGATGAAGTCACAGAAAATGCTAAGCTTACCTCCTTATATTTTGGTAAGCCGGTTCACACATATACATTGAAGGAAGCGATTGGTGATCATAATGTTCTTCCGCTTTGCATCGATTATATTAACACCATAAAACTTAAAGATGGTGCGATGGCTCAACTAGATAAGCGAGTGCAGGGCATTGACTATGAAGAAGCTCTCTTGAATGATAAAAGGATTAATATCGTCGTCAATGACTTGCTCGAACATTATGAAAGTAAGACAGCAAGCAAAAAATATAATGCCATTTTTGCTTGTCAATCTATCAAACTTTTAATTAAGTACTACAAAGCATTGCTTAACAACAATTTGAATTTAAAAATTGCTGCTATTTATTCATATGACCCAAATGAAGATTGTAAAGAAGGCGATGATCCGACAATAGCCAAGGATGAATTGGAACAAATCATCGAGGAATATAATAAGAGACCAGAGAATAATTCTAATTTTTCTATTTCAACTTACTCTCAATACGAAAGGGATGTGATTAATAATTTTAGAAATAAGAATCTCGACATTCTCTTAGTTGTTGATAAGTGTCTTACTGGGATGGATTTTGTACGCTGTAACACACTTTATCTTGATAAATCTATGCGTATGCATGGTCTCATTCAAGCAATATCAAGAACCATTAGAACTTATGACGAAACTAAAATTTGTGGCAATATCGTTTGCTATCAAACATCTAGAGCGACGATGGATGAAGCCTTAGCTCATTTTAATAACGATGTCGATGTTTATAATGATGTCACATTATTGCCACTAGATGACTTAATTAAAAGACTTAATGAATGCTATAAAGAGTGTAAGGATAAAAGAAAGCTAGCAGATTCTCGTTCTGAAAAGGACCAAGCCGAGTTTGTTAATTCATTTAGAAAATTAATGCATACGTACAACCAGGCTATCAACTATGTTGATTTCGACATTGAAAACACCGAAGTTAGTATGAAGATATATTATGAATTACAAGGTCTTTATAAAGACATTTACAATAGAGTAAAGCCTTTAGTAAATAAGGAATCAATTCTAAATGATATCGATTTCGAAATTGAACTCCTTGGAAGAGTAAAAGTTGATTTTGATTATCTTGTCGAATTGTTAAGAAAATATCAGAAAGGTGACGACAGTGACAGAAAGAAAACAAGAAGTAAGATTATACGTCTTGTTGCCTCTATCAACGAAAAGTCTAAAAAGGAACTTCTATTAAAGTTTGTTACCGAATTCATGGATCAAAATATTGAAGGCTTATACGACAAGGATCCTATTATTGAATATGAACAATTCATTAATAAAGAAAAAAATGACGCTCTTGATAGTATAAGCAGTCAATACAATGTGAATAAAGAAGACTTGCGTAATATCATTGAAGACTACGCATTTTATCAAGACGATATTGAATTAAATAGAGAAGTCACAAATCTTCTAAGTAAGAACAAGAATATTTCGATAAAGGAACGCATTGAACTTTCAAATGCTCTCCCTGCATCGATAAAAGGATATTTCGATCGATTTAATGACATAACATTATATTGATATTTGCGTAAATATCTATTGACATACGAAAAACAAACATTTAAGATATTTGTGTAAGTTTCAATAAGGAGGCGTGATGAAATATAAAATTAATCAATTAGCAGAGATATCCCAGGGATCGATTCTTACTAGAATAAAATCAGAAGATAGTAGTGGAATTCCATATGAAGCCTTGACGATGCAAGAACTTAGTTACTATTGCAATCAATCTGATTATTTGCCTTTAGAAAATTGTGTAATGGTAAGTCGTAGCAGATATAAAAATTGCTTATATAGTCAAACTGGCGATGTCTTGATTGGCATAAGCTCTGGTAATGCAATGGTTATAGAAGCAAATAGGGCAGGTAAGCTTGTTCTATCCAATTTCGCTGTTATAAGAATAGAAAATAAGGAAAAACTTGACCCTTATTATCTATGTTGGCTTATCAACGAGAATAGCGATGTAAAAAAACAATTGCTTCCATTATATCAAAAGACGTGTCGAGTAGTGGTAATACCGATAAGTACATTTAAGGATATAGAGATAGAGTGTTGCGACATCGATAAACAAATAAAGATAGGAAAAGCCTACGATTTATCTCGAAGACTCACGAGAATAAAAAAGCTTAAGGCCGATGTCACACATAGGATGATAAACTATTTTCTAAAATCACAATAAAATAAACAATAAAAGGAGAAAAAATATGAACACCGTAGAAACTGAACTCAATCAAAAAAGAGAACTTCACACTAAGCTATGGAAAATGGCTAATTCCCTTCGTGGGAACATGGATGCAAATGAATTTAAGGATTATATCCTTGGACTAATTTTCTATCGCTACATTAGTGAGCATGAAGAAACCGAATTCAAAAATAAACTTCATTCGACTGTTGAGGAATTTTATGAAGCTTCGCCAAATCAATGTAGAGAAATGGCCATCATCAATTTAGGGCTTGGCTATTTTATCGAACCGAATTACCTTTTTAAGAGTTTGGTTAAAAAAATTAGTGTAGGTTCCTTTGAACTTGAAGATTTAGCAACTGCTTTTAAAAATTATTCTGATTCCACAAAAGGGCAAGAAAGTGAAGATCAACTTTCAAAATTGTTCAATGATGTTAATCTTACTTCTGAAAAATTAGGCTCAACCTACAAGGAAAAAGGTGAATTAATTGGCAAACTAATAAGTGCAATTGATGAAATCAATTTTAATTTTATGGATAGCAAAATTGATTTACTTGGTGATGCTTACGAATATCTAATTGGCCAATTTGCCGCATCAGCAGGTAAGAAAGCAGGGGAGTTCTATACACCACAACAAGTTTCAAAGCTGTTGAGTTTACTTGTCACAAAAGATTTAAAGGATGTTAAATACATTAGTGACCCTGCTTGTGGTTCTGGCTCTTTGCTTATTCAAGTCATAGATAGATTGAGTGAAAAAGCAGGAAAGTATATTCATATTTATGGTCAAGAATTAAATACGACAACTTGTAACTTAGCGAGAATGAACATGCTTGTACATCACGTCAATTTCAATAAGTTCACAATCCATCAAGGAGACACTTTGAAAAATCCTAGTGAAGATCAAAAGACTTATGGGAAAATGGATATTGTCGTCGCTAATCCGCCTTTTTCCGCCAATTGGGATCCTAACTCGACTATGGAAAAAGATGAACGTTTTTCTGGCGCAGGTAAGCTTGCACCTAAATCATACGCTGATTACGCTTTTGTAGAACATATGATCCATAGTTTAAGTGCGACTGGTTGCATGGCTGTCGTTTTACCCCATGGACCTTTGTTTAGAGGAAATGCTGAAAAGGTTATTAGGCAATATCTTGTTGAAACTAGAAACTATCTCGATACTGTCATCGGATTACCCGAAAACTTATTCTATGGAACAACCATTGCAGCTTGCATTTGTGTTTTCAAGAAGAATAAAACTAATCGTAACGTCTATTTCATCGATGCTTCCAAGTATTTTGAAAAAGGTAAAAATCAAAACCTTTTAAGGGATGAAGATATTCAAAGAATAATGGATGCTTATTCATCCAAGAAAGAAATCGAGAAATTTGCCCATTTAGCAACTATCGAAGAACTAAAAGAAAACGAATTTAATCTCAACATTCCTAGGTATGTTGATACTTTTGAAGAAGAAGAGGAAATCGATATCAACGCAGTTATGGCTGAGTATAAGAGGCTTGACGAAGAAGACAAAAAAGTAACTGAAGAACTCAATAAATATCTTGAAGAATTAGGACTACCAAAGTTCTAAAACGGAGGGCAAATTATGGAAGAAAATAATCAAAATAAAGAGCCCTTAAATAAAGACTTTAAGGTACCGAAATTAAGGTTTAAGGAGTTTAATAAACCGTGGAAAATGGTTAGATTAAATGATCTGGTTTGTAATGAGAAATATTCTTTTACTGGTGGACCATTTGGCTCAAATCTAAAAGTATCTGATTTTACAAAGTCAGGTGTTAGAGTCATACAGCTTAATAACATTGAGGATATTTATTTCAATGATGAAAATAAAGTATTCGTTTCAGATTACAAAGCCAGTGAATTAAGCACATGTAATGCATTCCCTGGCGATATTATATTTGCAAAAATGATGCCTGCAGGAAGAGCTTGCATACTACCTGATATTTATAAACGATACTTGCTAGGATCTGATGCTATACGATGTAAATTAGATAAACATAAAGTTGACACAATATTTTTTCTTGAATCAGTAAATCGTAAGTCGTTTAGAAATTTAGTTGATTCAAAGACTGCAGGTTCAACAAGAAAAAGAATTGGATTACCAGAATTAAAATATCTTCCTTTGTTAATTCCGGAGAAAAAAGAGCAAGAAAAAATCGGTAATTTATTTAAACTGCTAGAAGAAAAAAATATCTTATTAAATTCCAAAATATCTACCCTTAAAAAGTATAAAGAAGGAATCATGAAATTATGTCTTTCTTTATCAGAAAATGAGGAAAAAGCACTTAAATATTTAGTTTCAGAAAATGAATTAAA
>CASFRI010000010.1 GCA_949297055.1 uncultured bacterium
AGAGCAAAAGACATCGATATAGCAATGCTAAAAATTAAGCCACCAACGAAGCCTTCCCAAGTTTTCTTTGGGGAGATTGTTGGATTCATCGGATGCTTTCCAAATAAGATACCAATAAAATAAGCACCACTATCGTTCATAAATACGCCAAGTAAAATATAGATGATAAGAGTAGAACTAGCGATATAACGATATCCAGCATCGATTTCTACTCCCGGATTAGCGTGTTCGAATAAATATAAAGGTAGGTTTCTTAAATAAAGTGCAGCTTGCATTCCCATCGCTAAAAGTAAAGACATCGTAAAAAGATAAAAAATATCATCTAAACTTACCTTGGCAGTAAAAATAGAAATGACAAAATAAATGAATAAAGCAATAAATGAACATGCAGCAGAGAGCATCACTTGAGGTGCACAGAAAGCATTAGTAAGCGTGACAGGTTCATCCGTAAATAAAGGCACATAGATAAAACCAAAATAACAAGTAAAATAAACTAGTAAATAAGTTAAAACATAGACGCTAATGGGAAAAGATTTTTGTGGTGCTCTAATAATTTCGAAAGTTGCTAAACTCATAAGAATAGTGACGATGGCGAAAAAAGCCCAATCCCCAACGAACATACAAGGAATGATAAAAGATAAGCCGATGAAAGCTGTAACGATACGCACCCAAATTGATTTTTTCGTCTGAGCGCTTAATTCATTCGTATGTATATGAGGAAAATTATTTTTATTTTTCATCTAATCCTCCAAATCTTCTATGACGATTTTTAAAATCTTCTAAACATTTTTTAAAATCTTCAGGAAAAAAATTAGGCCAATATGTTTTTACAAACATTAACTCCGCGTAAGTTGCTTGATATGGTAAGAAATTAGAAGTTCTTTGATCACCACCTGTACGAATAAGTAAATCGACATCAGGTAATGAAGCAGTAAATAAATATTTTTTAAAAATATTTTCGTCTAATTCTTCAATTTTTATTTCATCATTTTTAACATCAAACGCAAACTTTTTCGCTGCGCGAACTATTTCATCTCTTCCACCATAATTTAAACAAAGATTGAAAAAATAACGATCATTATTTTTTGTAAGTTCAATAGCGTCATTCACTGTTTTTTGTGTTTTAAGAGGTAAATTGGATATATCACCAGAAATAACAACTCTCACATTATCCTTAATTAAAGTATCAATTTCTCTTTTGAAAAATTGTTCCAAATAATTAAATAAATGACGAATTTCAGCTTTAGGTCTTTTCCAGTTTTCAGTTGAAAATGCATATAAAGACATGACTGGAATATTTTCTTCTTTGATGACATCAAATATTTCGATGATACGATTACATCCTTCTTTATGACCGAGGTGACGAGGTAAATGTCTTTCTTTCGCCCATCTACCATTTCCGTCCATGATGAAGGCGACATGTTTCAAATGTTCATTAACTGGATATTTATTCATATATATAGTATATATGTAACATTTTATCTTAACAATAAAAAAGCGACCTAAAAGGCCGCTTTTGAATAATAACTTAAACAAGAATTAAATTTGCATGATTTCTTGTTCTTTTTCTTTTAAGATAGCGTCAACTTCCGCACTCATCTCATCAGTGACTTTTTGAATATCGGCTTCAATACGTCTTTTCAAATCATCAGAATAATCTTCTGAATCTTTAATATAATCGATGTAATCTCTTCTAATATTTCTTAAAGCAACGCGTGCTTCTTCTCCGTATTTTTTTGCTAATTTGACAAGTTCACGACGTCTATCTTCAGTAAGAGGAGGAAAGATTAAACGCACTAAAGTACCCTCGTTTTGCGGATTTATTCCGATATCAGAAGCATTAATGGCTGCGACGATAGCCTTTAAATCGTTTTTGTCATAAGGCTTTATAAGAAGTTGTCTAGGTTCAGGAACAGTAATGCTTGCAATATCTTTTAAGGCAATCTTATCACCATAATAATCAACTTGAATCGTATCAAGTAACATAGCGTTTGCTCTTCCAGTACGAAGAGTTGAAAGTTGGGTTCTTAAATTGTTGATACTTTTTTCCATGCCTTTTTTGGCTTCAAGTGCTAGTTCATCCATAAATTTACTCCTTTGTGATGGTCGTGCCAATATCTTCGCCTGAAAGAACTTTGAGCATATTGCCTTTTTTCATAGCGAAGACACGAATAGCAACGTCTTGATTAGAAATTAAGCTAGCCGCCGTTTGATCCATCACCTTTAAATTTTTATCTATAAGTTCCTTATATGTCAAGTGGGGAATGAATTTTGCTTCTTTATTAACGCGTGGATCAGAAGTATAAACACCATCCACTCCATTCTTAGCCATGAGGATGACATCCGCTCCAATTTCCATCGCCCTTAAGGCAGCGGTCGTGTCAGTTGTAAAATAAGGATTGCCTGTGCCACCAGCAAAGATGACAAGTCTTCCTTTTTCTAAATGTCTAATGGCTCTTTTACGAATGTAACGTTCGGCGACGGAAGGAACATCGATACTTGTCATGACACGTGTCGCAATGCCGACATTATCTAAAGCACTTTGTAAGGCTAAGGCATTGATGATAGTGCCAAGCATTCCCATGTAATCAGCAGTCGCTCTTTCGATGCCGATTTCATTAGCGAACACTCCTCGCCAAATATTACCCGCTCCAACGACAATTGCGATTTGAATACTAGGATGAGCGGTATATATTTCTTTAATTTCTAAAGCTGTTTCTTCAAGCTTTAAAGCATCTAAAATATGATCGTCTTTTCTTCCACTTCTCAAAGCTTCACCGCTTATTTTAATGAGTACACGTGAATAAGTCATAGTTCCTCCTTTTTTAAAAAAAGAAACACATAAAGTGTTTCTTTCTTTTGACATTATTTCATTTCTTTCATAACTTCTTCAGCGAAGTTATCAGCTCTTTTTTCTAAGCCCTCACCAACTTGGTAACGAATGAAGGATTTAATTTTAACGCCTTTATTTTTAAGGAGTGTTTCCACTTTCGTTTCGCCATCTAAGAGGTAGGTTTGATCGAAGAGGGTTTGTTCAGAAAGAGCTTTCCTAACTTTACCTTCCACAATCTTTTCTAAGACCGGTAATGGTTTACCTTGAAGTTTTTCATCTTTCTTAGAAGCTTCTAGTTGAATAGTTTTTTCATGTTCGATAACACTGGCAGGTACATCACTTTCAGCGATGTAGATAGGTGAATTAGCAGCGATGTGCATCGCTAAACCTTTTTCGAGTTCAGCGTCTTCCTTATCTAAGACCACTAAGGTAGAAATTTTTCCACCCATGTGAATGTAAGTACCAACACCTTCGCCTTCATTATAAGTGACAATTTGGAATCTTCTTAAATCTAATTTTTCACCAATTTTCACAGAAGCATCGATGAAAAGATCTTTGGTTAATTCCTTGGCCGCTTCTAAATCAGCAGGTTTTTCTTCTAAAAGTAATGAAGAGACGCTAATGATTAAATCTTTGAAAGCATCGCCACGAGCGACGAAGTCGGTTTCGCAGTTAACTTCTAAAATGATAGCTTCTCTTTTTTCTTTGACGTTCAAGACAGTCGTAAGACCTTCAGCAGCGATACGAGAGGCTTTCTTAACTGCTTTAGCAATACCTTTTTCTCTCAACCAATCGCAAGCCTTTTCAACGTCCATATTAGTTTCTTCTAAGGCTTTTTTGCAGTCCATCATGCCCGCACCTGTGCGCTCACGTAGGACTTTAATAAGTTCAATCATGTTTTGGCTAGCCATAACGATTATTCTTGCTCCTTTACTTCTTCTTCGGCTGGTTTTTCTTCCACTTTTTCAGCCGCTTTTTTTGCTCTAGTTTTTTTAGCAGGTTTAGCTTCGATAGGTTTTTCCTCTGAAACTTGTTCACTGACAACTGGTTTTTCTTCTTCAACTGCTTTTTCTTCGTGTACAGGAACGTTTTCTTTCTTAGATTGTTCTCTCTTATTACGTTCTCTTAAAGCCTTTTCTTGAGCTTCTCTTTTGGCTTTCTTTTGTGCACGAATGGCAGCAATTCTTTCAGCTGTTTCCTTATCGATTTGTTTAATAGCGTCTTCCATCGTCTTTTCATCGCCTTCGACTTTTTGGAATGCATACATTGGTACACCGCCCTTAGATTCGACGACTGCATCAGCGAGAATACCGACGAGTAATTTGATAGCTTTAACAGCATCATCATTACCTGGAATTGGATAATCTAATAAATCTGGATCAGCATTCGTATCGATGATACCAAAGACAGGAATTCTCAATTTGTGAGCTTCGGTGATAGCGTTATGATCCATTTCAGGATCTAAGACGACGACTGCATCAGGAAGTTTACGCATTTCTTTGATGCCACTTAAGTTGAAAGTAAGTTTCGCTAATGTTTTACGAACCTTAGTGGCTTCTTTTTTATTATGAAGGTCGAGCATGCCTTCTTGCTCATTGCGTTCAAGTTCGCGTAAATAACGTACGCGTTGTTGAATCGTTTTAAAATTTGTTAATGTTCCACCTAACCAACGGTTAGTGACGTAGAATGAGCCAGAACGAAGTGCTTCTTCCATGACAATTTCTTGACCTTGTTTTTTCGTTCCGACAAATAACACCTTACCGCCCTTATCAACGATAGCTTTTAAAGCTTCATAAGCTGTAGTTAAGCAATCCATCGTCTTAGAAAGGTCGATAATATAAATGTTATTGCGTTGGGAATAGATGTATTTACCCATCTTAGGATTCCAACGACGAGTTGGGTGACCGAAATGAACACCAGCTTCAAGCAAAGTATTCATGCTCACCAATTTGGCATCTGGATCACGTTCGAAGACCGTTGCCATCGTTTCTTCGACGGGTAGAGTTTCTTGAGTTTCTACCATCTCAACTTTTGTTTCTTCACTCATATAAGAGCCTCCATTTGTTAATCCTCCAATGGTTCGAACATCGTCCCTAGACTGAGTCTAGACTCGGACTATGAATTCCCATTGTGTGTATTTGCACATGCGTGCTTTATAAATATTAGCATAAAAAATAAATAATAAAAATAAATTTTTATACGCATATCACACACTTATAATGTTAGTTATTGATTACGTTTCTTTCTTGCCCTAGGATGGAAAGCAATATATTGTTGCTGTAAAGTTTTTTGTGAGACGTGCGTATAAATTTGTGTCGTGTTAATTGATTCATGCCCTAATAAATCTTGTATGAGACGCAAATCCGCACCTTTCTCTAATAATGCTGTGGCAAAACTATGTCTTAATTTATGGGGGTGCAAATCAAAAAAATGATTTGTTTTTTTCTCATATTTTTTAAGAATAAATTCGATAGAACGAGGCTCTAATGGTCTTCCTCTGTAAGATAGAAACACAACGTTCGTAGGTATCGATTTAGCTTTCGATGTTAAAAGTGGCCTAAATTCTTTAACATAATATTCTAATTTTGTGCGGCATTTTTTTGAAAATGGAACAAGTCTTTCTTTATTGCCCTTACCGAAAATATGTAAAATACGATTTTCAAAATCAATATCTTGTAGTTTCATATTTGTCAGTTCGCTTACTCGAATGCCAGTCGTCGCTAAAGTAAAGATAATTGCTTCATCACGTTCGGATAAAAAATATTTATTAAATTTTTCTTCATTCAATAAATCTTCAATTTGGTCTTCACTTAAAATTTTTGGATAACGAATGCTAGCTTTAGGCGCATCTACAAAAACAAAAGGATTAATAGTGCAGTATTTAACTGAAACTAGATAAGAATAATATCTTCTCAAAGCAACGATACGGCGACGAATAGTTGCTTTAGATAATCCTGCTTCAATTTGTTCTTCTAAAAAATCACGAATATCTTGCACACTTACATCATCGAATAAAATGTGATGTTTAGCTAAAAAATCATGAAAGATTGTAATATCGATACGATAAGAATCTTGCGTTCGAGGTGAATACAATTTTTCATATTTAAGAAACATTAAAAAATCGTGTAACGGCTTATTCATGATTAATCTCTTCTTTATATATTTTAATCGCTTCTAAAGCATTATTAACACAACTATCTTTTTTATTTTTTTCATAACCATAAAGAATTTGAAAATTTGCATTCATTGGCTGAAAATGTTCTTTCGAACCTAAGTGAAGATAATTGAATAACGCTCCTAGCATAGATTCTTTAGGTGGTAAATTCATCTTTTTATTCTTCAATCGATAATAGACATTAATTGCGGAAAGTAAGCCCATTGCCATCGATTCAACATAACCTTCTACTCCGCTTAATTGGCCTGCAATAAAAATATTATTTTTATTTTTTAAAGATAAGTCTTCATTTAAGACGCTAGGCGCATTTAAATAAGCATTTTTATGCATAAGTCCATAACGCACAAATTTAGCGTTTTCTAAACCTGGAATTAAAGAAAAAACACGTTTTTGTTCGTTATAAGTTAGATTTGTTTGAAATCCGACGAGGTTATAGAGACGTTCATAATTATCTTCTTTACGAAGTTGTACAATAGCGTAACTTCTATCATCTTTTGATCGCCATAATCCTTTTGGCTTTAATGGACCAAATCTTAATGCATCGTGACCGCTTCTTGCTATTTCTTCAATCGGCTTACAAGCTTCAAAATATGATGTATCAAAGTCGTGCAGTAAAGCTTTTTTAGCGTTAATTAGAGCATCGACGAATTTATCGTAAGTTTCTTTATCCATCGGAGCATTCAAATATGATCCATCGCCTTTGTCATAACGATCTTTTCGATAAAGAATATCAAGGTTTAAGGAACTCTTTTCCACTAAAGGTGCACTCGCATCAAAAAAATGCCTATTTTCAACGCCGGTAATAGAAGCTAATTTTTCTAATAGTTTTGAAGAAGTCAAAGGTCCACTTGCGACGATAGTAAAATGATCATCGAATTCGACAAATTCTTCATTAACGACTTGAATAAGTGGGTTTTTCCGTATTTTTTCATCAATATAAGAAGAAAATTTTTCTCTTTCAACACTTAAAGCAGTTCCAGATGGCACCATACTTAAAGATGCAGATTCCATACAAATTGAACCAAGAATTCTAAGTTCTTCTTTGAGTAATCCACAAGCATTAGTGAACTCATTACTTTTAAGAGAATTAGAGCACACTAGTTCGGCTAAAAGAGCGCTATGATGCGCCCCTGTTTGAACTTTTGGTCGCATTTCAAATAGTTTAACTTTAATGCCTTTATTAGCTAAAAAATATGCGGCTTCAACACCTGCTAAACCACCGCCGACAATATAAACCTCTTCCATAAATTTATTATCTTAGATAAAAATTATTTTTTAAATTTATTTTTATAGTTTTTAAAAGATTTTTTGCCATATGGCTCTTGATGTTTACATTTAGGATAATTACTGCACCCTAAGAAGTAACCATATTTACCTTTTTTCTTAGTTAAGAAACCATTTTGACAATCAGGACACGGTTTAATATGTTCTTGTTCGTTACTTACTTTCGCTGGTGGAGCTACTACTTCCTTTTCTTCTTTTTTAATGTACTTACATTTGGGATAACCACTACAAGCGACGAAAATGTTTCCTTTTTTATCTTTTCTTTCGACAAGCGGCTTACCGCATTTTGGACAATTTTCACCTGTGAACACTAATGGATCTTTTTTAATGTAAGTGCATTTTGGAAAATTAGAGCAACCTACAAATTGTCCTTTAGAAGTCGTTCTAACGATTAAAGGCGCTCCACACTCTGGACAATTTTCGCCTGTAAGAACTGGCTTTTTAGGATAAATTTGTTTAGAAGCATATTCAACTTTTTTAATAAAAGGATAATAAAACTTAGTAATAACTTCTAATTCTAAAGAAGCATCATTAGCAATAAGGTCAAGATCTTTTTCCATGTTCGCTGTATATTTAGCGCTCACTAAATCAGCAAAATAATTATTCAATACATCAATTGTTAAAATACCTTGTTCAGTCGGAGTTAATATACCACCTTTTGAATTGACATATTTTCTTTTCTTCAAAATAGATAAAGTCGTCGCATAGGTTGAAGGTCTACCTATTCCTAACTCTTCCATTAAATTGACAACTTTTGCTTCACTATAACGGGCTGGAGCTTTCGTCAGTTGCTCAATTTTTTCAATCTTTTCTAAACTAAGAACTTCACCTTCTTTTAAAGTAGGAAATTTATCGTTAGGAGCGTTTTCTTCCACTTCTTTATAAAGAATAGAATAACCAGGAAAAATATTAACACAATTAGAGACAGAAAATCTAATATCGTTACATTTAAAAGTGACTGTCGTAACTTCATCTTTACGCGGTGCCATAAGCGAAGCTTGAGCACGTTGATAAATTAAAGTATAAAGATTATAAGCATCCTTTTCTAGATATTGTTTCACACTTTCAGGAGTGCGATGATTACTCGTTGGTCGAATAGCTTCATGTGCTTGTTGAGCAAGTAAGCCTTCACGCACTTTCGCATGTCCTAAATAATTTTCACCATAATTTTCTTTGATAAAATTTGTGGCTCTTTGAATGAAAGTTTCAGAAAGTTGAGTATAATCGGTGCGCATGTAAGTAATTAAACCGACGCGATCAGAACCGATATTTACACCTTCATATAATATTTGCGCAATCGATTGAGTACGGCTTGGAGTGTAGCCAAAACGGTTGAAAGCTTCCTGTTGCAAAGTTGATGTTCTAAATGGTTCTCTACTTTCTTTCGTACGAACACTCTTCTTGATACTTTCTACGTAGATTGGATTATTTTTTAATGTTTCTTCGACATAATTTGCTACGTCTAAAGTAGGTAAATCATTATCTTTTTTACGATCGAGGAATGTAACGTTAATAATTTTATTCGCTTGTGTTTTAATTTGACCCTTCAAGGTGTAATATGGTTCAGGCTTAAAATTTAAAATTTCTTTTTCGTGATCACACACTAATTTTAGCGTCGCGGATTGGACTCTTCCAGCCGATCTAGAAGCTATCTTTTTATTAAGCAAATTAGATAATTTAAAACCGATGATACGATCGATAATTCTTCTTGTTTCTTGCGAAGCCACTAAATTTAAATCGATCGTCGAAGGTTCTTTGATAGCTTCCGTAATAGAAACACGTGTAATTTCATGAAATCTAAGACGTTTGACAGTCTTAACATCAAGATTTAATAGTTTGGCTAAATGAAACGCTATAGCTTCACCTTCACGGTCAGGGTCAGTTGCGATAATAACTTCGTTGACTTGTTTTTTTGCCGCCAAAAGTTCATTCAATACAGCTTTTTTATCCTTATTAACTATATATTGTGGAGTAAAGTTATTTTCAACATCGACACCTAATCCACCTTTCCCTCTCGTCGATAAGTCAGAAATATGACCTAAAGAAGCCTTGACGAGATATTGTTCACCAAGGTAACGAGAGATGGTATGACATTTAGCGGGTGATTCAACGATGATAAGTTTTTGATTAGACTTCTTTGCCATGTGTAAAATATAGTAAGTAAAAATTGCGTTGTCAAACGTTAAAAAACGAATGTGTGATGTATTTAATAATTAAATAAATTTTTTTCTTCAGAAGCGCGATTTAAACTTAAATCTTTCAAATTCCGCGATTAGAAGAATAAAGGATGTCAATAATCTCATCACTCGTTTCAACTAGGAATGCCCCTTCTTTAATAAGCTTATTGCACACTGATTCTTCATCGATGTGATATGGAACGCACATGACGTCTTTTCCTTGCTGCAATGCATAATTCGCAGTTATTTGCGTACCGGACTTTAACTTAGCCTCAACTACTAACAATGCGTCGCTAAACGCAGCGATAAGGCGATTTCTCATCGGAAAATGTTCCTTTCTTGCTGGTTCGACGTCAGGATATTCAGAAATGAGAAGTTGATTAGCCTTAATTTCTTGATACAAAGATAAATTTGTAGCAGGATAACATCTTTCAATTCCAGAGCCTAAAACCGCAATGGTCGAACCATTATTTTTAATTGCTGCTTCGTGTGCTTTAGCGTCCACCCCTTTTGCTAAACCTGAAACAATGCACGTTGATAAAGAAACTTTTTTAAGTAAAGCATCCGTAGCCTTTCTACCGTAGGCTGACATTTCCCTCGAGCCGACCACTCCTAAATGTTTCACGGATTTTTTAATAAGATTTAAATTTCCATAATAGAATAGACAAAACGGTGGTTGATAAATTCTTTTTAAACACTCAGGATATTCTTCATCAATAATAGTTAAATAATGAGATTTAATATTTGATACAACTTCTTTTACATTTTCTTCTTCAAGATGTTCTTTCCTTTTAATTGCATCGTAGATGTCTTCCCATTGGCCGCGATACTTCACCGCTAGATAAGCAATTATTTCTTGTCCTTTTAACATAAATTAATACCTCACATAGTATTAATACGTAAAAAGAGGCTAATAGGACTAAAATAATGAGATTTTTGGATGAATAATTTCTTGAATAGGTTTATAAGAGAAACGATGTAAACCTTCGATAGGTCCATGTTTCAAAAGTGCATCGAAATGTGCTTTTGTACCATAACCAACATTATCTTTCAAATGATAATGAGGATATTTTTTATCTAATTCGCTCATATATTTATCTCTTGCTACTTTTGCAACGATTGATGCACTAGCGATACTAAGAGATTTTCTATCTCCGTGAGCAAAACTTAATGCTCCTTTAATCGGCATGAAGTCAACAAGAATATTTTTATATTTTGTTTTAAGTTTATTAATAGCAAGTTTCATTCCTTCTAAAGTCGCATTATAAATATTTATCTCATCGATTCTTTTTGGACTTATTTCCACTATTCGATAATCGATAACATGCTTTAAGATAATTTCGTTTAATTGTTCCCTTTTCTTCTTACTAAGCTTTTTAGAATCGTCAATTTCATCATGATCGAAACTAGGATCTAAAATGAGTGCGCACACAAAAAGTGGCCCCGCTAGAGAGCCTCTTCCTACTTCATCTACCCCGACGATTAAATCTTTACTAGAGTGACGAAATTGATCGTCAAATTGTTTCTTCTTGCTCATATTCTATTTCTAAATATGTTTGACCAACAATTCCTTTTTTAAATTCGTAAAGGAAAGTAGTTTCAGCTTTTTCTACTTCTTGAAAACCACGTTCTTTCATCAATTTGATGAAAAAATCATTTAAAGAATTATGATCATAAATCTTATCACCATAACGATTCATCAATAATTGAGGATAATATTTATCCATGTAACGTAATAAATTTTCAGCAAGACGTGAATTAGGCAAAATGCTTTGCTTGATCGAACCAATAAAAGCTACATTCATCGCTTCATTAATATTAGGGAATTGGCTTGGTAAAATTCCAGGAGTGTCAAGTAACCAAAGAGTGGATTCTAATTTAATCCATTGTTGACCTAATGTTTGACCTGGTTTATCTTGCGCAATAGCTTTTCTTTTTTTCACTAATTTATTAATAAGAGTAGATTTACCTACATTAGGAATGCCAACGATCATCGTCTTTAGTGGTTGAGGTTTCATTCCTAAAGACTTTTCCTTTTCCCACTTTGATTCACCCATTTTAATAAGTTTATCTTTCAAGATATCACCTGCGTGTTTATCTTTTAAATTAATCGCGATAGCGTCGATCCCTTTAGCCCAATATCTTTCTAGATTTTTTTCAAGATATTTAGGGTCACATAGGTCAGACTTAGCTAAAACGTACAATTTTTTCTTATCTTTAAGTGCATCTTCTAAAGCTTTATTAGAAGAACTACGAGGTGCACGTGCGTCTAAAATAACGACTGAAATATCGACTATTTTGGTACAATTTTTAATATCAGAGAGGGCTTTTTTCATGTGCCCTGGAAACCAATGAATATTTTTTGTTTGCATCGTTCATCCTCCTATATCTATTTTAAAACAAAATAGGCCAAGTGTAATTTTTATTTTCGCAAGTTAATCGATGATTGTTATCATTCGCCAAAGTGCACGTCCCCTCAATAGCGACTAAAACACCTACGATGTATTCTTTTTTTACTGGTTTTAAAAAATATTGGCAATCGCTTGATCTAGCAAGATTTGTATTAGGATTAACTCCCCTATTGTCGCCCATGACCCAATATTCATCATTGTTTAACGTTCGTGGTTCGCTTGGAATATTAGAAGTTACCTTCTTATATTCATTATCTCTTTCTTCTTCACTCATAAATGCATCGTAAAAATCTTGTTCAATAAACTTATATTCTACGTCCAACGAATTGATAGATCTTACGAACAAATCACCATTTTCATCAAAATAAAATTGTTCATTAGGTAGAACCATCAATCGTTTAATTTTAAGTGAAGCTGAAGACTTTAAATCCCCATTCGCATCGTAATCATCTGGATAATATGTCGCTACAATATCAAACCTTTCTAAAGTTTCAAAGAAGTGTTCGTTCGTGTTAATGATACCAAAATCCACTTTTTCTCCAACGTAATTTCCGCCATGATCACGATAATTTGGAATATCTTCGTAACCGTTAAGTGTCGGATACATCGATGTTCCGTCGACGAAGATGGAAGTGTAATAAAAATTATGAAAGAATAATCCAGTAGAAAATGTTAAAGAAAATAAAGCGATGAACGTTACTAAAATCGTCAAGCCTAAATAAAGTGGGGAACTTCCTTTATCTTTCCCTTCATCATTTTTTAAATTAGGACTTTCACCTACTTGAAGATTTTCAAATTCGTTTTTACTTACTTCACTTTTTTCTTCCATGTATTCAATTTTACCCACATTCCTTTAAATTATCAAATTTAAACTACTTGATATAAAGATTTAAAAAAGAGCCCTAATGAGCTCCTTATCACGACCTTTAATAAAATAATTACAATTTTTCTTTGATACGTGCTCTCTTGCCAGAAAGCGAACGAAGATAAGTAATTTTGTTTCTTCTTACTTTACCGCGTTTGACAACTTCAATAGAAGCGATAATGGGGGAATGAAGAGGGAAAGTACGTTCGACACCCACACCGCTAGAAATTTTACGGACCGTGAATGTTTCGCTAATTCCGCCGCCACGTCTAGACATGACGACACCTTGGAACACTTGAATTCTCTTCTTATTATTTTCGACGATTTGGACGCTCACGCGGACCGTATCGCCGGAACCAAATTCTGGGACATCATCGCGAAGTTGACGAGATTCAATCTCTTTAAGTAACATTTCTTCTTTCATGTTATCAAGCCCCTTTCCACATATGCGTTTTTCTAAGCGTTCATATATTCGTGATCTTATAGCGGACCGCTTATAAGCGATAAAATCGCCTTAATATACTAGCAAATATATATTTGAATTGCAAAGAAAATTTAGTGTCAACAATTTTATATTGACACGTACATTATATATGCTATGATATATCACGTTTAAAGGAGAATATAACTATGGCAGTAAAAATTCGTTTCGCGCGTATTGGCCGTCATGATGATCCATTCTACCGTATCGTCGTCGCCGATAGCCGTTATTCCAAAGATGGTCGTTACATCGAACAAATTGGATATTATAATCCAAAAGGTGAAATGAAAGATGTCGTCATCGATGAAGAAAAAGCCAGTAATTGGCTCAAAAAAGGCGCTATTCCAAGCGAATCAGTCAAAGCTTTACTTTCTAAAAAAGGCCTTTTAAATAAGACTGGTAAATAATTATGGATTACGCCAAATTAGTCCACGCTATAATCGATGATATCGTCGATGATAAAGAATCAATTCTTGTGCGTGAAATTCCTGGTCAAAAGGAAAACCATATTATCTTATTAATCGCTTCATCTAATAATGATACTGCAAGACTTATCGGCCGTCATGGCGCCACCGCTAGAGCGATTCGTGAAGTCATTAACATCGCGGCTAAATTAAATAAACAACGCGTCCAAGTTAAGTTTGAATCATTTGATAATGAAGAAGATGAAGAGGCTTAATGCCTCTTTCTTTTTTTAAAATTTATGGCTTATTTAACGATTGCAAAAATTATTAAAACGCATGGTGTCGATGGTGAATTATCTCTTTTTTCCACTTCCACGCAACTAAAGAAGCGTCTCGAACCTGGAAAAAAAGTTTTTATCTACAAAGATGATCAATATCAAAGTTACGAAGTTATATCTTCTAGTGTTCACCATAAAATTTATGTCAAACTTTCAAATGTAAATACAATCGAAAAAGCAAAAGAACTCGTCGGTTACGATTTAGAATGCATCAAAGATGAGCTTGAAGAAGGCCATTATTATTTTGAAGATTTAAAACATTTAAAAGTATTTACTAATACTTCTCATTTAATTGGTGAAGTTATCGACGTCTACGATCAAAGTTATCAAATTAATCTAAAGATTAAAAATATTCACGGAAAAATATTTTATCTTCCATTCGTCGATTCATTAATTGAGGAAGTAAACATTCAAAAAGGCTTTATTCGCGTCAAATTTTTAGGAGGAATGTTATGAAAAAATTTTCCGTTTTAACTATCTTTCCTCAGATGTTTGACTCTATTACGAAAGAATCGATTTTAAAAAGAGCTATCGGCAAAAATCTTATCGAAGTTGAACTTGTCGATATAAGAAATTTTAGTCTAGATAAATCACGTCGCATCGATCGCCCTCCTGTTGGAGGAGGTGCTGGTTTAATTATGCAATGTCAGCCAATTTATGATGCTTTAAAAAGTGTAAGAAAAGAAAATTCCCATGTCATCATCTTATCCCCACGCGGTAAAACTTATAATCAAAGTGAGGCCAGAAGATTAAAAGAATATGAGCATCTCATTCTAATATGTGGACACTATGAAGGAATTGATGAAAGGATTTATCGCTACGCAGACGAAGAAATTTCATTAGGAGATTACATTCTTACTGGTGGCGAAATTGGAGCGATGGCAATCATAGATTCCATCTCTCGCCTCGTCGAAGGAGTTATTACTTCTTCATCTTTAGATGATGAATCATTCGATAATAATTTATTAGAATATCCTCAATACGCTGAACCTTACGATTTCTTAGGTGATAAAGTTCCTTCTATCTTATATTCAGGAAATCATGAAGCTATTGCAAAATATCGTAAAAAACAAGCCTTAGATTTAACTAAAGAAAAAAGACCAGATTTATTTAATAAACATTTATTAACTAAAGAAGAAAAGAAAATTTTAGAAGTTTACGAAAAAGAAAAAGTGCCTAAATTTGAAAAAGAGGCACTTCTTAAAGGACAAAAATTTATCAAAGATAAAAAATAATTAAAAAGGTATATTCATCCCACCGAAACCTGGTGGGATTTTTCCTCCCTTAGTCATACCTTTCATCTGCTTCATCATCTCTTTAGTCTTATAGAATCGATTGAGCATACGATTAATATCTTGCACTTGTTTACCAGATCCTTTAGCGATTCTTAATTTTCTTGAATTTTTGATGATGTCTGGATTTTTTCTTTCCTCACTCGTCATAGAAGAAATAATAACTTCAAAATTACGAAGTTCTTTTTTCATCAAAGCTTTTTGTTCATCACTTAATTTAGGCATACCAGGAATGAGACGTAAAATTGCCATCGAGCCTAATTTGTTGAATTGATGCATTTGACTCATCATATCATCGAGATTAAAATCCCCTTCTAACATCTTATGCGCCATTTTCTTCGCTTGCTTTTCATCGACCTCTTCTTTAGCCTTTTCCACTAAGGTCAAAATATCGCCCATGCCTAGAATTCGAGAGGCCATGCGGTCGGGATGAAAAATTTCTAAATCGTTTAGTTTTTCACCGCTTCCCACGAATTTAATAGATAAACCAGTTAAATATTTGATAGATAAAGCCGCCCCACCACGTGCGTCGCTATCAAGTTTAGACATAATTAAACCATTTAACTTTAAAGTATCGTTAAAATTAATAGCTACATTCGCAGCCTCTTGTCCACTCATAGCGTCGACGACGAGCATGATGAAATCAGGTTCGATTTCTTCTTTAATATTTTTTAATTCATCCATCAACTTTTCATCGATGGAAAGTCGACCAGCCGTATCTAAAATAAGAACGTCAAAATGATTATCGTAAGCATATTTTTTCGCATTTTTAGCAATTTGGACGGGGTCTTTTTTACCTTCTTGATAAATTTCTACTCCTACTTGCTTGGCTAAAGTTTGAAGTTGTTCGATCGCAGCAGGTCGATAGACGTCTAAAGCTCCTAAAAGAACTTTCTTCTTCTCTTTGTTTTTATAAAAACTTGCGAGTTTCGCGCTGCTAGTAGTTTTACCTGAACCTTGTAAGCCAACCATCAAAATAATCGTTGGACGGTTTTTATTTAACATTAAAGTTTCATCTTCTCCGCCTAATAACTTCGTAAGTTCATCTTGAACGATAGAAACAATCATTTGGGAAGGATTAAGTTTTTTTAAAACATCTTGTCCAATCGCATTTTTTCTTACTTCTTCGATAAATGATTTGACGACTTTAAAATTGACATCAGCCTCCAATAAAGCGACGCGTATTTCTTTTAACATCGCTTCCATATTCGCATCGCTAAGACGTGAGTGACCACGCAATTTTTTTATAATACCTTGTAATTTTTCTCCTAATGATTCAAAGGCCATTTTTTTCACCTCGCTCAACAATTTCTCTTATCTTTTCTTTTTCTTCTTCTTTTAATTCTAGATTTAAAATTTCTTGTAATTTTTCATCTAATCTAAGTTTTATTTCATAATCTTCCAATTTTTCTTTCACTCTTTTAAGTTCAGCTTGAATAAAAGAACGACTACTTTTAAATTCCTCACTTATTTCACTTAATGATAAATCATAAAAATAATAAGATGTAAAAATTTCTTTTTGCTTGGAAGTGAGCAAATTTTTATAAAGATTAAATAATTTAATTAAACGAAGTCTTTCTTCGATATTCATTCCTCATTATCTCCAATTAATAAAGAATAAAGAAATTGATCTAAATTGAAAAGTTTTAAGTCATCCATCTTTTCGCCTAGACCAATGAAACGCACTGGTAGATGTAATTCTTGGTTGATCGCTAAGATAATGCCACCTTTCGAAGTTCCATCCATCTTTGTAACAATAAGACCCGTCAAAGGTAAAGTTCCTAGGAACGCTCTTGCTTGTTCTAAACCATTTTGCCCAGTTGTCGCATCTAAGACGAGCAAAGATTCATCCGCAGGTGCGCCTAGTCTTTTTTCGATGACGCGGTTAATTTTTGAAAGTTCACGCATCAAATAATCTTTATTATGAAGTCGACCTGACGTATCGATGAGCAATAAATCGATACCGTGGCTAATCATATAATCTAAACCTCGATAAATGACGCTGGAAGGGTCTTCATTTGGATTTCCTTTTACAATTGGAATATTTAATCTTTTTGCATGTTCATCAAGTTGTTCGATCGCTGCGGCTCTAAAAGTATCCGCGGCAACGAAACAAACTTTCTTTCCTTGCTTTAAATATCGATAACCAAGTTTTGCAATAGAAGTAGTTTTTCCTACCCCATTCACGCCGGTAATTAAAACGACGCTTCCGCGGTCTTCACGAAACTTAATTTCACGGTTATCTTTATAATCGTCATAATATTTTTGAAACATTAAATCGATTAATAATTCATTAATGTCGCTTGGATTATCGATCTTTTTAGTTCTAGCTAAATCGATCGTTTCTTCCACTAAAGATAAAGTAAGATTAACCCCGACATCAGCCTCGATTAAAATTTCTTCTAATTGTTCGAAATATTCCGCATTAACTTTCTTAGCTTTTTTAGCTAAACTTTTCATTTTTAAAGAAAGTTCATTACGGCTTTTAGACAAAGCTTGATCATAACTTTTTTCTTCTTCGCCATTAGTCTTTTTTTTAAATTTTTCTTTCAAAAAAGAAATTAATCCCATATTTATTTAGCTCTCTTTCCTAAAGCATCTTTCGCTGCATTTTGTTCCGCTTCTTTTTTAGATTTACCTTTTCCTTTACCTAATACCATTCCATCAAATAATACTTCCACTTCAAATATTGGATCATGTGCGGGTCCAGAAGAAGAAACGAGTTGATATATCACCGTCTTACGGTACATCGATTGAATTTCTTCTTGTAGACGCGATTTATAATCAGAAACATCTTCGATTGAATAATGAATAATTTTTGTTAAAAATATTTTGCTTAAAAAAGATTCAGTAAAATTGAAACCTAGATCAAGATACATTGCCCCGATGAAAGCTTCGAAGACATCTTCTAAAATACGAGCAGGAATTTTTTCGTGATTTAGTTCCATGCCTGGTCCAACTTTCAAATATTTTTCTAAATTCAATTCTTCCGCACGTTGGATGAGCGATTCTTTTTTCACCAAAGCACTTCGTAATTTTGTTAGACCACCTTGATCTAGTTCTGGTCTAAATTTATAACAAAGTTCACCGACGATTAAATCTAAAGAAGCATCACCTAAAAATTCTAGTTTTTCATAATTTCCACTCAAAGCATGATTGACTCGATATGAAGCATGCGTTAACGCTAGTTCGTACAAATCTAAATTTTTATATGGAATCGCTAATTTATTTAATAAAGTTTTAATCATAATGACATTTTTTCTTTAATTTGTTTAACAATATCTTTTTTCACTAAAGCATCCGCGACTCTAATCGCGTGATAAAAAGAATAAGCATCGCTACTGCCATGAGCTTTAACGACGACTCCATTCACTCCTAAAAACATCGCTCCACCGGTCGTCTTATAATCCATCGTCGATTGTAATTCTTTAAAACCTTTTCTAGAGAAAAGATAACCGATTTTAGAAGTAAAAGATCTCTTAAAAGCTTTTTTGATAAGACTAGACATCATCTTAGCCATACCTTCAGAAGATTTTAAGAAAACATTCCCAGTAAAACCATCCATGACGATGATATCCGCTTTGCCATTTAAAGCTTCACGGGCTTCGATATTACCTTGGAAGCCAGGGAAATTTTTTTCTTTTAAAAGTTTATGCGTCTCTTTGATAAGAGGTGAGCCCTTATGTTCTTCAGTTCCGTTGGAAAGCAGATAAATTTTAGGATCTTTTACATCGTAAACGCTTTCGACGTAAAGTTTACCCATAAGAGCAAAATCCACTAATTCTTCAGGACTATTTTCGTTATTAGCCCCAATATCTAGTAAACAAGCTTTTTTTCCTTTGATAAGAGTTGGAAAAGGAGCGATAAGTGCAGCTCTTCTAAGCCCTTCGATGAGGCGAAGTTTAATCGTCGCTAAAGAAAGGAAAGCCCCTGTTCCTCCGGCACTTATAATAGCGTCAGCCTTTTCATCGATAAAAGTTGAAAAAGCGATGAACATCGATGAATCTTTTAATCGCATTGCCTCCAATGGTGTAGCGTCCATTTTCATGACGCTAGTAGAAGGAATAATTTTGACATTTTTTTCTTCTTTTAAATCGTTTAATTCATCAATATTACCAACGACATAAAAATAAGCATCATCATAATCTTTTATATAATTTTGAATAGCTTCGACGATAACTTTAGAACCTAAGTCACCGCCCATAGCGTCCACAACATATTTATACATTTTTCTTCATCTCCTTTGAAAAGTATATCATAGATATAAATAATTTTGTCTATTTTTCTTAGTCGCGGTCATCTTCCTTATTTTTAACAAGATGAGCAACATGATTTAAAATGAAAGAATATTTGCTAGGATGAGCAAGTATTTCATCCGCATCATCACGCGCGCATTCAAAAATACGAAAATCGCTTACGATATTAACGAAACGAAAATTAGGTAAACCGCTTTGTCTAACCCCAAAAATTTCACCAGGACCGCGCATCTTTAAATCTTCGCTAGCGATATAAAAACCATCGTTACTTTTTACTAAAACATCGAGACGAGTTTTACTTTCTTCTTCTTCACTTTCGTCAATTAAAAGGCATAAAGCTTTTTTTCCACTTCGACCAATACGTCCCCTTAATTGATGTAAACTTGCAAGTCCAAAAAAGTCCGCATCGTAAACAATTAAAGTGTTCGCATCTTTGATGTCGATTCCCACTTCGATGACGCTTGTGGCAATTAAAATAGGAGTGTTCTTCTCTTTAAAATTTTTGAAAGCATAAAGCTTTTCATCTAAAGTCATCTTACCATGTAATAAACTAACTTTATTTGGATAAAGTTTTTGATATAAATTAAATAAACTATAAGCATCGTGCTTTCCTTTACTTCCTTGTTCTATCAAAGGAGCGATAATAAAAACGTTTTCATCAGCCTTTAAAGCAGAGTTTATAGCTTCAATGATCAATTTATCGCGCGAAGTAATAATCTTCGTTAGAACGTCTCTTTTCTTGTTAGGAAAAGAATGTAAACTTGAAACATCTAAATCGCCATAGATTGAAAGGGCAAGTGAACGAGGAATAGGCGTCGCAGACATTAAGAGCAAATCCGCCTTATCACCTTTTTTAAGTAAAGCGTTTCTTTGGTTGACACCAAAACGATGTTGTTCATCAATGATAACTAAACCAAGATTTTTATAATCGATATCATCGCTAAATAGGGCGTGCGTGCCAACAAGAATATCGATGGCCCCACAAAGAAGACCTCTTTTAATATTTTCTCTTTCTTCTTTGCTCGTCTTTCCGACGAGTAAAGCAATTTTTACATCTTCATTTTCAAATAATTTAGTAAGTGTTTCATAGTGTTGTCTTGCTAAAGTATCGGTAGGAGCCATAAAAGCACTTTGTTCATTTCTTAAAAAATTCGCATACATGCTTAACGCTGCCACTAAAGTTTTACCACTTCCCACATCCCCTTGCAAAAGTCGATACATTAATCGCTTATCGTTCATATCATTGACAATTTCTTTTAAAGCACTAGATTGATCACTTGTAAGTAAATAAGGTAATTTTTTAATGAATTCATTTAAATAATCTAAATTTATTTGAGATTTACTAACTACTAAGGATTCATTTTGTTTACGAATAAATTTATTTCTTAAAGCAAAAAGTAAACATTCTTCATATTTTAAATAACGGTATCCTGCATAAATATCTTCCATCTTCAAAGGAAAATGCACAAGTTTGAGAGAATGTTCTTTATCGAGCAATCGATACTTATTTAAATAAGTATAAGGTACATAAGTTACAATTTTTCCCTCTAAATTAGTGAAAGCTTTTTGCACTAGACGGCGAAAGACATGATTTTCAATCGCACTAGGTAAAGAATAAATTGGTCTAATCTTCTCTTCTTCCTTAGGAATGCCTTTAATAATATTAATAACATTAAAAGAATGTCTTAAGGCGTCGTAACTTGCAATGATAGCTACTTCGTCTTCACTTTTAAAAATTTTAGTTAAATAAGGACGATTAAATGCGGTGATAGATAAAATTTTATTATTTTCGCTCATCACTTTGGATGAAGTAACAACTATTCCTTTACTATTAGATACTCTTACGAATGGGGAAATAATTTTTCCATAGATGACAACTTTTTCTTTATCTTTTAAATAATGTGGAGAAGAAGCATGAAAATCTTCGTAATTACTAGGAATATGATTTATAACATCATAGTAATTAAAAATACCCATATCATATAAAGCGGCATTTAATCTTTTAGAACTAGATAATTTCATAATTATTCCTATACTTAATAATACAAGAAAAAGGACCACTTGGGTCCTAATTTCCTTCAATTTTTAAGACAAATTATTCGACGCCTACATAATAGGCATAAACAGGCTGATTACCTTCGCGAATATCAAATTCCACTTCTGGGAAACGTTTTTCTAATTTCTTCGCTACTTTATTTGCTTCTTCTTCACTCGCGTCTTCACCATATATTATCGTCGCCACGCTAGAGTTTTCATCCACTAAGGAAGAGATGAGATTTTCTAAAGCGGAAGCACGTGATTTTTCACAGCCGATAATCTTACCATCATGAATTTCCATGAAATGATTTTTCGTAATATTGATTCCATCAATTTCCGTATCCTTGATCGAATAAGTGATAGAACCTGATTTAACGCTCTTAAGAGCGTTTTTCATCTCCATAAAATTTTCATCCGCTGAAACACCAGGATTGAACATCATCGTCGCTGAAATACCTTGTGGGATAGTCTTAGATGGAATAACCATCGCTTCCACTCCATCATCATCGATGACGTCGCACGCTTGGCTGGCCGCCATGACGATATTAGAATTATTTGGTAAGACGAAGACGTGATGTGCATTAGCCTTTTTAATAGCAGCGATAAAATCTTCCGTCGAAGGATTCATCGTTTGACCACCATTAACTATAATGGTAACTCCTAAGTCTTTAAAAAGCTGATCTAAACCCTTACCGACACTCGTTGCAACAATAGCGTATTCTTCTAGTTCCTTTTTTACATCTAAATCTAACGATTCATCTTTTTGTAAATCTTTTTGGAGATTTTGAATTTTAATCATATTAAATTCACCAAAGTTATGTGCGTAGGTGATAATATGGCCAGGAGTTTCTGTTTCTAGATGCACTTTAATTTCATCATCTTCAACAGACACTTTAACTTCGCTCGCATGGCTTTCTAAGACGGAAACGAAACGCTTCTCTAAAAATTGTTTCTTGCTTTCTTTATTTAAAGAGGTATTAAGAATAAATTCGACTTCGTAGCCTTGTTTTTCTTCACTAGATAAAGCTTTCTTGCTCGCTTCTTCTACGAGTGCTTCACTCTTAGCAATAAAATTACCTTCGACTGCGGAAAGCATACCTTCGATAATATAAACTAAGCCCGCTCCACCGGAATCGACGACGTGGGCTTCCTTTAGTAAAGGAAGTAATTCAGGCGTACGTTTTAAACTATCCTTGGCTTCTTTTAATAAAATAGACATGCTGTCTTGGATAGATTGGTTAGGTTTAGCTTGCTCTTGCATGACGAACGCTGCTTCGCGAATGACAGTTAAAATCGTTCCTTCCACTGGGCGCATAACTGCTTTATAAGCTACATCTTTTCCATTGACAAAAGCATCCGCTAGGTCAACTGCGTTAATTTCTTCTTTTTCTTTAATAAATTGAGCGAATCCTCTAAAAATTTGAGAAGTGATGACGCCAGAATTACCTCTCGCTCCCATAAGTAAACCACGTGAGAAAATAGTCGCGATTATACCTGCGGATTGATCGCTACGATTCGAAATTTCTTTCGCTCCGCTAGAAAGGGTAAGATTCATATTGATACCCGTATCGCCATCTGGCACCGGGAAAACGTTTAAAGCATCCACTTCGGGATAATGATTATATAAGTTATTCGCTCCTGAGATGAGCATCTTTTTGAGCATTTCACCATCTATCGATTTCATAATGATTATTTATCCTCACTATTAACAAAAGAAAGCCGCTGAACGTAAATATTCACGGCTTTAAATTTCACACCAAAAGTGCGCTCTAACTGATATTTCACAGTCTTTTTTATTTCATTGACAATTTCAGGAATTTTCACTCCAAACGCTAAGACGATGTGAACATCGACTTCGTAACTCTTAGATTTTTTACGCACGATGATAGCGTCTTTATAATTATTTTCATCTAAAGGTTCGCTATGTTTGATCGATTTGTTCGCTAACGCTAAAACGCCATAGCAAGATTTCGTCGCATCACCAGCGATTCTTGCAATTGCGTCTAATGATATATTAATTCCCCCATAGGGTGTCTTCTTATCTACTGCCATAATTAATAACTTTAAATATTAAATTCTAATTTAAATGGGCCTAAACCCGTATTATTATTCTACGAGAATAATTTTTGTGTGTCAAGTCGTGGTTGCACACAAAAATATGCATTATCCGATAAAAAATTACTGATTAAATATTAGAACTATTCTATTATTATTTTTTGATTTTTAAAATCTATAAAGAATTATTATTTATTTAAACTTGATGATAATACAAGTCTAAATATGGATCAGACACCATTGTATACACAGAAAATGTACCACTTTCCAATCGCTCACCAGTGTTCACATATAAATCGTAATACAAGAAAGTAGTTTCAACTACTTCAGCCATATAACATGCTATACATGCATTCAATTCTTCACTAGGAGATTCTATTGCGAAAGTCACTTGCGTAGGTGATTTGTTAAAGCGCTTATTGTAAGAATATGTTTTAATCACATTATTAACATATGAAAAATTATGAAAACTTTCATCACTTACGTTTAAATCTAACAATTTGCTTACTAATAACGCACCATCCTTATTAATGAGATTTTCTTGAATCTTAAAAAATGTTGCGGCTCGATCAATTTCAAAATCGACTATAACTGTTGTTGCAGAAAAAGGTGCAGCAATAAAAGATGAGCCAATTTCTGCTACTGGAATTGTTGTCGTCGCATCATTTTGAGCTTCGCTTAATTCAATCACTCGATAAACATCATCAATTTTAAAATAATCCAAATCATCACTAGGAGTAAAATTAGATGAACAAGAAGTAAAACTAACAGTTAATAATGTCAAAGAAATAAACAAAACTATGTTTTTTTTCATAAGATAAAAATGTTCCCATCTATATATTGAATAGTTATCATTGGATCAATTACATAATAAGCATAAAAACTTTCTCTACTACCCGCTACTTCGTAATCTCCCCACCAATAATCATCCCATTTCCAAGTCTCGCACTCAATTTTATAGACGTGTCCTGCGGTGATAAGAGCGAATATTTCATTTTCAACTAATTCATGTTTAATGCTATAGTCAATGGAAATTGAAGACGAAGTTGAAGTGGTATATGTTTGAGTTTCTTCTATTTCGTAGATAGTAGAAATATTTAAACCACCCTTAATTTCGGCACCAGGGAATCCCAACTTTAATTCAAGACCAGTATTAATTTCTGAAGAAAAACGTTTTGTGGTTGAAACAGAATCGGTTTCAATAGATGAGAAAGTGCTAGTAAAGTCAAAATTTTCTAATACAGCACCATTATAAAAGTCAGTTAATTGTTGAACTTTTTGTATTCCAATATATTCATAAGACTTAATATCAAGCATAACATGTTGACCAATAAAACCAGACCAATACCAATGTGTTTCAAAAGCACCTAATTGAATCGAAATTGAAGGAATATCTTCATAAATGGAAGGATTAGTTTCTAGATGAATTTGATTCATTGTTGGAGATAATGAAGCAATGGATATAAATACTGACGCTAATGCAGAAATCATAAGTGTGAACCTCCCTTTTATATTTTTATTATATAAAACAAAATAAATGTTTTGAATACAAAGTTTTTGTTATAAAAGTTATACCAAATTCAAAAAATTTGGTATAAAAAAAGCCCGGCGGCTCGCTATTCTCCCCACTGGGTGAGTACCTTCGCCACTACGGTGCTTAACTTCTGTGTTCGGGATGGGAACAGGTGTGTCCACCGCGCCATCACCACCAGACTTTTTTTTCAAGGATGCAATCCTTGAAAACTGAATATTAATTCTATCATGTTCCAACTATCATCAAATAGAACTTACAATCGTTTATTTTACTAAGTAAAATCTTGAAATTAAGTCCTCGACCTATTAGTATCAGTCAACTGAATGCATCGCTGCACTTACATTTCTGACCTATCAACCCAGTCATCTTCTGGGGGTCTTACTTCTTGCGAATGGGAAGTCTCATCTTAAGGTTGGCTTCACGCTTAGATGCTTTCAGCGTTTATCCATTCCATAGGTAGCTACCCAGCCATGCCACTGGCGTGACAACTGATATACCATTGCTATGTCCATCCCGGTCCTCTCGTACTAAGGACAGATCCCTTCAAACTTCCTACGACCACAACAGATAGGGACCAAACTGTCTCACGACGTTTTGAACCCAGCTCGCGTATCACTTTAATGGGTGAACACCCCAA
>CASFRI010000011.1 GCA_949297055.1 uncultured bacterium
TCTTTTGCCATGTTCATATTATGCCTATATCAGTTATATTTTGTCAAAGAAATGACAAGGTAAATGCAACACATTTCTTAAAATGATAGAAAAGGACTAATAATTATTTTTCGTTGCAATGAGTTTGTCACCTAACATTTATTTTTCTAAGGACGGAGAAAACTTGATGAATGATACCATCCAAAATATCAAGGAAGGAAATACGCAAAAATTCGCGAAGAAAATCGCAAGTTTTACCGGTGGAAAATTACTCAAATTAGATCCTGTTAATCCATATCCACAAAGTTATGAAGACACTAATAAAAGAGCAAGGGATGAATATGAATCTAATGCGAGACCAGAATTTGTTAAAGCTTTAGAAAATCTTGATGCTTACGACACTATTTATTTAGGTTTCCCTATTTGGTATCGTACTTTTCCAAGAATTATAAAGACGTTTATTGAAACTTATGATCTTTCTAATAAAACAATTAAACCTTTTTGCACGAACGAAGAAGGGGATTTTGGTATAGGTGAATTAGAATTACGTTATTGTTTAAAAAATTCTAATTTAGAATCTGGCTTATCAATTAGAGGTTATCTAGTTGATTCTAGCGATGCTTTAATCAAGAAGTGGATTGAAAAATAAGCCAATATTAAATATAAAAAAAGTATTGAAACATTGTATTGCTGTCACATCTATAATTCTTAATGCTTTTTGTTGTTCTAGTGAATTTACTAGTTAACCATAAAATTATTTAAGAAGTATTATCTATTCAAAAATATATTTTTGTTCTATAATTTTTAATTGGATATAAAAGGAGATAAAAATAATGTCCATAATTGATGAAATTTATGCACGTGAAGTCCTCGATTCACGTGGTAATCCAACTGTCGAGGTTGAAGTTTATTTAGAAGATGGTACGTTCGGTCGTGCGATCGTTCCAAGTGGTGCTTCTACTGGCGATAATGAGGCACTTGAACTTCGTGATGGCGATAAAGCTCGTTACGGTGGTAAAGGAACTTTAAAAGCTGTTCATAATATCAACGAAATTATCGCTCCAGAAGTCATTGGCTTAAATGCTTTAGACCAAGTGGAAGTGGACCGTGTCTTACTTAAACTTGATGGCACACCTTTCAAATCTAATCTTGGTGCGAATGCCTTACTTGGTGTCTCTCTTGCTGTCGCTCACGCGGCTGCGAATTATTTAGGTTTACCACTTTACCAATATCTTGGTGGGGTGAACGCTAAAGTCTTACCTACTCCGATGATGAACGTCGTCAATGGTGGGGCACACGCTGATTCGACTGTTGACTTCCAAGAATTCTTCATCATTCCAGCAGGCTTTACAACTTTTAAAGAAGCACTTCGTGCTGGTGTGGAAACATTCCATGCTTTAAAAGGTGTTTTAAAAGCACGTGGTTACGAAACTGGTGTCGGTGATGAAGGTGGTTTTGCTCCATCTTGTAAACATGGTAATACCGAACCACTCGAACTCATCATGGAAGCAATTAAGAAAGCTGGCTATAAACCTGGTGAACAAATCTTCTTAGGAATGGATGTCGCTTCTTCTGAATTCTACGATAAAGAAGATAAGAAATATCATCTTAAGAAATCAGGTGATGGTACGAAGACGAGCGATGAAATGATCGCTTGGTATAAAAAGATGATCGAAACTTATCCTATCATCACCATCGAAGATGGTCTTGATCAATCTGACTGGGATGGTTGGGTTAAACTTACGAAAGAACTCGGCGATAAGATTCAACTCGTCGGCGATGACCTTTTCGTCACCAACAAAGAATTCTTAAGAAAAGGTATCACGATGGGCGTAGCGAATTCCATCTTAATTAAAGTTAACCAAATTGGTACTTTAACCGAAACTTTAGATACGATTAGAATGGCTCAAACGAATGGTTATACATGCATGGTTAGCCATCGTTCTGGTGAAACAGAAGATACGACGATTGCTGATTTAAGTGTCGCTGTCAATGCTGGTCAAATTAAGACTGGTTCCGCTTCGCGTACTGACCGTATCGCTAAATATAATCAATTACTTCGTATCGAAGATGAACTTGGTGAAAATGCTGAATTTGAAGGTTTAAGAGCTTTCAAACGTTATCGCTTCACTAAGTAAATAATATTCCAATTTAATATATGAAGGAGGGCTTCGGCTCTCCTTTTTTAACATTTAGTCTCAAATTTGTTTAATTTGCGGGAAATTATTAATATTTTTGTTGCAATGTATCTTTAAGAATGCTATTAAATAGTTAAAGGGTATAAACTAAATTTTATGAGCCACATATATGAAACACCAATTGATCCATTCTTTCTCTCTTGCTTAGGCCTATTAAAACTTCCTGGCATCGAGACATTAACTACTTTCTTAGATGGTGAAAACGCTATTCTAAGAAGTATCTATTTATCTGGGGGAATTTCTTCTCCCTTAGCCCTTAGTAACGATTTACACGTTTCGAAAGGAAGAATTGCTCAACTTATTAAATCGCTCACGAAAAAGAAATATATCAAGACGAAAATTAATCGTCTCGATCGTCGCAAAGTGGAAGTGCGAATGACTCCGCTTGGCGAAAGTTATCTTTCTACGAAATTAGAAGCCGCCCAAGCCTTCATCGATGAGGCAAGACGTAAATTAGGTGATGATTTATTCGCTAGCATCATCAAAATCATCGAGATGACTAAACTTAGTTTAGGAGGTAATGAAGATGGAAAATCCGAATAGAATAGTGATGATAAAATTTGACGATGTCTGTAAAGAATTTCACGTCGGTGATGCAATCGTCAAGGCTAATGACCACATGTCTTTTGAAGTTCTAGAAGGTGAATTCGTCGTCGTTGTCGGGCCTTCTGGGGCTGGTAAAACTACTGTTTTAAATATTTTAGGCGGTATGGATACTGCGACGAGTGGACACGTCTATATCGACGGTGAAGATATTACGAAATTTGATGAGAAAGCTCTCACTAATTATCGAAGATATGATGTTGGATTCGTTTTTCAATTTTATAATCTTATGCCTCATCTTACCGCAAGGGAAAATGTCGAACTTGCGAATGAGATTGTAAAAGATCCACTAGATACAGATGAAGTTTTAAAAAGTGTCGGACTTGAAAATAGAAAAAGTAATTTTCCATCTCAACTTAGCGGTGGTGAGCAGCAAAGAGTATCCATCGCTCGAGCGATTGCAAAAAATCCAAAAATTTTACTTTGTGATGAGCCGACGGGGGCACTCGATTTTGAAACAGGTAAACAAATTCTTCAATTGTTATACGATGTATCGCGAAATATGAATAAGACGGTCGTCATCGTCACCCATAACCAAGCTTTTACTAAAATTGCTGACAAAGTAGTGAAAGTACGTAATGGTCAAATAATGGATGTCATAGTGAACGAACATCCAAAAGATATTTCGACTATATCTTATTAGGTTTAGTTATTATTTAATCGTAGGTGTAAACTCATGCATAAAACTTTGCTCAAATCATTCTTAAGAGGAATTAAAGCTAATATTTCTAGACTCATTGCCATCATGGTCATTGCAGCTTTAGGAGTAGGGTTTTTAGTTGGTTTATTGTCTTCTACACCTTCCATTCAAAAAAGTGCCGATAAATATTATGATGACTATCAAATTGCTGACATTGATTTGCAAACTTCTTATGGTGTTGGTAAAGATGATTTAACTTTGATTTCAAGTATCGATGGTGTTGAAGAAGTTAAAATTGAATACCGTATGGATATAGATACCTTAGTGAATAATGAAAGAAGAGCTACTAAGTTCATTCAATACGATTTTAATTCATCAATTAATAAAATTGAATTGTTAGAAGGAAGAATTCCTAACGTTGGAAATCATGAATGTGTCGTTCATGAAGAAAATGCTTTCCTTTTAGATATTAATGTTGGCTCTAAAATCGATTATGATGGGGAAACTTATACAGTTGTAGGAATTGTTAATGATCCATTATTTTTCGCTAATACGAGACAAATATCTAGTTTGGATAAAGGATTCTTAGAAGTTATATGTTACCTTAATCAAGATGATTTCCCTGATCAAGAAATATTCACTAATATTTATATCACTGTCGAAGGGGCAAAAGATTTAGATTCTTTCTCTAATCGCTATAGCGATTTAGTAGAAAACGTCGTCGATGAAATTTCAGCTTTATCTCGCCAATTAGAAGAATTAAGAAAAGTGGAGATGGAAAGTATTATCGCTAGCGAAGTAGAAGAGCAAATTTTCCTTGCTTTAGAAGAAATTAGAGATACTTATTTCCCTGAAATTAGCGATGTAATCTTAGAAGAACTAGTGGCAAGATTTGTCGAAACTAATATTTTTGCTAATTTAGTAAATGAACAACTCGAACAATATTTTGCTTCTACCCCATTTAGTATTTATGCTTTAGGAAGAGATTCATTTCAATCTTTTAGAACGTATAAAGAAAATACCTTAAAAGTTCAAACGATTGCCTTTATTTTTCCTGTTTTCTTCGTCTTAATTGCCGCATTAGTGGTCCTTACTACCATGACTAGAATGATCGAAGAAGAAAGAGGACAAATTGGCACTTTAAAATCGTTAGGATTCAATAAGAAAAGCATAGCTTTTAATTATATGGGCTATGGTGCTTTTGCTTCTATCTTAGGGGCGCTTGGAGGTATCGCAATTGGTATCTTAATGATTCCTGCCTTCATTTATCAGGCCTTTTCAACGATGTTTACCTTACCGCCTTTTATTTTCTCTTTAAATTTACTTGGCACCTTCATTTCATTCTTCTTAATAATCGCTACAGTCTTGCTTGTTACTTTCTTAACTATCAACAAAACGTTAAGAGAAAAACCAGCTTATCTCATGCAAAGGAAAGCACCTAAGCCCGGGAAGAAAATATTCTTAGAACATATTCCTTTTATCTGGAATCGTCTAAAGTTTAAAAATAAATCTGCTTTAAGAAATGTTTTTCGTTATAAGAAACATATGCTTATGACTATCATTGGTGTGGCTGGTTGTACAGGTTTATTACTAGCTGGATTTGGTTTAAGAGATTCATTTTCTAATACAGCGAACATTCAAATTAATACGATTCAAAAATATGATATGAGTGTCATTGTAAATGACATCAATTCCCCTGTGGAAGAATTAGAAATGTATGATAAAACAGTAGTTTCTATTACAAGTATCGTCGTGACAAGTGACACAAATGAACAAGTAAGCGCAAAACTTATTGCTTTCCAAGATGCCTCTTTAGCGAGTAATTTTGTCGAAGTTGATGAAGATTTCAACGCTAATTCTTTATATCTTACGACGCAATTATTAAAAGCTTATGAAGGTATTACTAAATCTTTCAACTTTAGAGATTTAGAGGGACGTGCTTTTGAAAATCTAGTGGTGACAGGGGAAGCAACTTCTTATCTCGCAAATTTTGTTTACATGGGCGAAAACGTCTATTACGATACCTTTGGTGAAGAAGGAACATATAATGCTTATCTCGTTGATTTAGATGGATTAAGTCAAGAAGAAGTGCAAGCACTTGCCGATACTTTAAGCGATAATCCTAACGTCAGCGCTTATGATCTTACGAGTGACACGGCGAAAAATTTCAATTTGCTCGTCCAAAATATTGACGGTATCGTCTTAATTGTCATCATCGCTAGTGCAGCATTAGCCTTAACAGTCATTTATAATCTTACTAACATTAATATTATTGAAAGAAACAAAGAAATTGCTTCGTTAAAAGTTCTTGGTTATCATAAACGCGAAGTGAGTGGTTACGTCTTTAAAGAAACGTTCATTTTGACGACGATGGGTATTCTTGTCGGCTTAATTGGTGGTGTATTATTAACTATTTTCATCATATCAGCAATTTCTTCTTTAGAAATGACGATTGGTTTAATGTTTAATTGGTATACTTACTTCATCGCCATTTTAGTCACTTACTTTTTCTTAGGCATGGTGGACTTCGTCATGTATTTCAAACTAAAACGTATCTCGATGGCGGAGTCACTCAAATCACCTGAATAAAATGTTATAATAATGAAAAATAAAAACTATTTTAGAAAGGGGCAATTTTCATGTTAATTGATGAATTAAGAAAAGCAAATATTGAAGCTTTAAAAAATCGTGATAAAGAAAAGCGCGCCATTTATAGTGTCGTCATTAATCGTTACGATTTATTAAGTAAAGAAAAAAAGTGTGACGATGTCGATTTAGCAAAGATCATCAATAAAGTGAAAAAGAATTGAAGGAAGAAAAAGAAGGATATTCAAAGGCACATAATGAAGCTGGGGTAAAAAGTATCGAAATGCAAGAGAAAGCATTAGAGCCATTCACTCCTCAAATGTTAGCTAGAAGTGAAATTAGAGAAATTATATTAAAACTTCCAGATAAATCTATGAAATATGTCATGTCCTACTTTAAAAATAATTATGAAGGACGAGTGGATATGACGATTGTAAGGCAGGTGCATCTTTTATTATGGGACACTATTCTATCATCCGATTAAATACGGATATCGAAGGGATGTATGACATCACTTCTAAAGTGAAGGAATGTTTGAAACAAAGTCAAGTTAAAAGCGGTATCATGGTCGTTTTTACGACGCATACAAGCGCGGCTATTACTATTAATGAAAACGCTGATCCTGATGTTAAAAGTGATGTTATGAAAACATTAAATCAAAAATTTCCTAAGGAAAGATATCATGAGCATATGGAAGGTAATAGTGACGCACACGTCAAATCATCTTTAGTAGGACCTTCTTTAAGTTTAATTATCGAAGATGGTAAAATCATTTTAGGTACGTGGCAAGGTATCTATTTTATGGAATTTGATGGTCCAAGAACTAGAACTGTTCACGTTAAAATTATGGAGGACAAATAAATTATGAATAAAGCCGCATTAGATGTGATTTTTAAAAGAGCAAGTATTCGCAAATTTAGCGATGAAGAAGTAAGTGAAGAAGATATTAAAACTATTTTAGATGCTGGTTTTAGCGCACCTAGTGCAAGAAATATGAGACCATATCATTTCATCGTCATTAAAGATAATAAAATTAAGGAAGAAATTTCTAAACTTTCCATAGGAAAGACTTTATTAAAAGATGCGAAAGTTGTCTTCGCTATTATTGGCGATTTAAGCATCAATCCCGCTTACGAATTCGTTATGAATGATACTTCTGCCTGCATTGAAAATATGTTACTTGCCGTAACAGCTTTAGACTTAGGGGCTTGTTGGTGCGGACAAAGAAGAGATGAGACTGATGAACTTACAAGAAAGATATTAAATTTAAGCAAAGATATGTTTGTCTCTGGCTTCATCGGAGTTGGTCATAAAGTTCAAGAAAAAGTTCAAGTGGATCGATACGATGAAACAAAAGTTCATCTAAATCACTTTTAATTCTTTCTAGTTTTTAAAATTCGTGGTAAGATAATTGCCGCTAGGGGCGTAGTTAAACGGCATAGCAACGGTCTCCAAAACCGTTATTGCGGGTTCGATTCCTGCCGCCCCTGCCAATGAAGTTTATATTTTGATACAATTAAAGGGCGTCAAAATTAACGATATTTGTCCGAGAGATCGGACATTTTTTAATTTTTTACGTGATTTATAATAGTTAAGGGGGTATTTATTTCTATTTTTAATTATTTGTAATAAAACAGAAATTATAGATAGAATTGTATAAAAATTAATAGAGCGAAACTTTATTTAAGAAACACATTAATGAATGTGTACGCATAAGCTTCTAATGATAATAGTAAAAACAGTTTGAAAAGATAATTTAAAACTTTGCCTTACTTCCACTCGAGCAATATTATACAAACACGAGATTTTTTTGTCATGGTGGAAGTCGAATTTATAACACATTGTAAGCTTACTATCTACTTTCTTTATAACATTTCAGTTCATTTACTTAAGATTTAATTTTTAGTAGCATCCTTTAAAGGATGCTTTTTTAATACATTTATATTCAACTTTAATGCTTTTATTTGATAAAATAAAATTAGATATAGGGGTTTAATTATGAAAAAGATTGTTTTTGTATTTATGGCTTTAAGTTTACTTTCACCTTTATTAAGTGGCTGTGGAGAAGAGGGGAGTGATGACCCCAAAACGTATCAAATTAGTGTTGAAACTAGTGACATTTATGAAATTTATAATATTCAAAAAACCGCGCATGAAGGAGAAACTGTCTTCTTTGATGTAAGAAGCACATCTGTATTTTATAATGTCGATAAAGTTTATGCGAACGATGAAGAAGTTAAGTTAGGTAGTCTAGGCTATTCTTTTGTTATGCCAAATGAAGATGTTTATTTACGCGCTTCAACATTAGAGGTTGGAGAATATGATGATTTAGATGATCATTTAAGTTGGGGTGAATCTGTGAACGGAAAAATTATTTCTTTGACGGAAGAAGAAAAAAATGATGGTTTAGATTATTATCAAAGGTTGCCTTTAGTGTTCGATGGCATTAGTTCTGGAAATTGGATTACTTCAATCGAAACTGAAATTTATTCTTCTAATCAAGATGTTATTCCAAATTCTTCAATAGAGTTTAAAGAAACTAAAGCATCGACTTCCAGTGCAATTATTGGTGGCTATTTAAATATTAATTTAAATGAAGTTAATATTGGTGAAACTTATATTTACGTTCATCTAGATCCTAATAATGCTTCTTTAGGTACACTTATTAAAAAATTTGAAGTAATTTCTCCTGGTGAAGAATTATATGAAACGATGCCTATTACTTTCGAAATTGATAACAACACAAATTATAGTTTAGAAGAAATATTTATAAATATCACTGATACAATTGATGATGATATTAACTCTTATTTTTTAAGCGAAGCAGTGAATGATGAATTAGAATTTGATTATCGTATTGGTCATACTTATCGTCTATCAGTCGGAGCAAGAGATGGAAATAATAATAATGTAACCTTATATTTAAATGAATGGGTGGGCAATAATGTTGGTGGCGTCACAAATTCTATCGAAGAGGATTCTTCTATCAATGGTTTATATATTCTTAAAGTAGAAACTTCTGGAATAAGTGTTCCTTTAGTGATTAATGATTAAACAATTATCTAAAACTTCTTTCAATTTCTTCGATATTAAATTGTTTTAAATACGAAAGCAATTTTTGTTTGTGATGGCCTAGAATAATAATTTCATGATTGCCTAATGGATGTTTTAATATCTTATCTAAATGATTAAATTTACAAATTATTTGCGTGCGACATAAATCATTTTCATATTGGTTAGATAAGATTTCTCCTTCCTCGATAAAACATTTATCTAACTTAGCGTTTAAGCGGAAAATAGTGGCTTTTTGTGGTTTAATTTCGCCGTGAATTCCTATTCCAATGCCTGATTCGAAATGTGTATCTAAAGATATTTTTTCACACATTGAAAAAGGAACAGTGCAATGGGCAAGAATAATTATATTGTTCAAAACGTCGATTCTAGATGGATTAGCCTGAAAGGATGTTAAGCCTAATAGTTCATTTACGATGTGCATAGCAATTAAAGAAAGAACATCACCTTCACAAGCGGCTACAACTTTTTCATCATTTAATTTTGCTAGGGCAAGGCAAGCGGTCGTACGTAATGATTTTAACAGATCAAAACATCGAATAGTAAGACCATCGAGACGATATTTATCTTTAATTTCTTTTATCGCTAAATAAAATTTATTTGCTGCCTTCAGTTCATCTTGATTGAAATTAAAATTATCATCAGTTGGAACATCTTTTATTTTACGATAAATTTCTTCAACTTCTTCGATAGGAATGGAAATAAAATTTAAATTAA
>CASFRI010000012.1 GCA_949297055.1 uncultured bacterium
GTTTACACGCTTATAAGCGTCAACTTATGAATGTCTTCCACATCATGTATCTCCATCAAAGATTAAAAGATGATCCTAATTTTAAAATTCACCCACGTACTTTCATCTTTGGTGCGAAAGCCGCTCCAAGCTATGAATACGCTAAAAAGATTATCGAATTAATTCTTGCGGTGGCAAAAGTGGTCGACGAAGATCCTTACGTTTCTAAATTCATCAAAGTTATTTTCTTAGAAAATTATAGTGTTACCTTAGCAGAACTTACTATTCCTGCAGCGGATGTTAGCGAGCAAATTTCCTTAGCTGGTAAAGAAGCTAGCGGTACATCTAATATGAAATTTATGATGAATGGGGCAATTACTTTAGGTACCTTAGATGGGGCAAATATTGATATTGCTCACAGAGCAGGCGAAGGTAATAGCGTCATCTTTGGCTTAAAAGAAGAAGAAGTTGAAGATATTAAATTCCGTGGTGCTTATAATCCTTGGGATGTCTACAACTCTGATTCTCGCGTCAAAAATATTATCGATTCGTTATTCACCGGCCCTTGGGCGGAAGATGATCCAAATAAATTTAGACAAATTTTCGATGAAATTATGAATCGTAATGACGAATTTATGAATTTGCTCGATTTTGCAAGTTACGTCAAAGCACAAGAAGAAATTGAAAAACTTTACGAAGATAAAGAAAAATGGGCGAAAATGTGCGTCTACAATATTGCTGGTTCTGGTTTCTTCTCAAGCGATCGCACAATCGAACAATACAACAAAGATATTTGGAAGATGAAAAAGATTACCGCTTCCAAAACATTTAAGGAATTCGATGATTAATTTAGTGGAACTTTTTGCTAAGCAAAAAGAATTAGATTTAAATATCGCTAAAATTCGCGGTGTTGGCTTAGAAGAAACTTTAAATGAACGTGCTTTAGCCTTCCTTGTAGAATTAGGTGAACTCGCCAATGAAACAAGATGTTTTAAATATTGGTCTTCTAAAGGCCCTTCGCCTAAGCAAAGAATTTTAGATGAATATGCGGATGGTTTACATTTCCTTTTAAGTATCGGTAATATCATTCATACTTCTTTTTATCGCTACGAACAATTAGATACTTTAAATAGAAGTGCGACTGAAATGTTTCTTACTACTTATCATTCTTTTACCACTTTTATTGCAAATGGTTACGATAAGTTATATATTAAAGCCTTCCAAGATTTTTTAATTCTTGGAAAGGTCTTAAATTTAAGCGAAGAAGAAATTACCTCCGCTTACTTGCATAAGCTTGCTATCAATTATGAAAGGCAAGAAAATAATTATTAATAATTAACGAAAGGAGAAAAATTATGAATAAGGAACAAAGACTAACTTTTCTAAAAAATATCTCTGAAGTTGAAGGAATTTCCGGAAACGAACAAGAAGTGGCAAAACTTGTTAAAAAAGAACTCGAAGGTGTAGCAGATCACTTCGAATATGATAATTTAGGTTCTATCATTGCTTATCAAAAAGGCGAGGAAGGTGAACCGACCGTCTTAATTTGTGGTCACATGGATGAAGTAGGCTTTTTAGTCTCTCGCATCGAAGATAGTGGTCTATTACGTCTTGCTCCTATCGGAGGATGGTGGAATCACGTCGTCTTAGCTGAGATTATGACAGTGAAGACAAGAGATGGTAAAAAATATACTGGTGTCATTGGCGCCCAGCCACCGCACGGCATGAGCGCGGAACAAAGAAATAAAGTACTTCCAACTTCCGATTTATATCTCGATATGGGTGTCAAAGGTAAAAAAGACATCGAAAAATTAGGTATTAAAGTTGGTGACACAGTCACTCCTTACACTGAATTTAGAATTTTAAATGATGGCGATACTTTGCTTGGTAAAGCCTGGGACGATAGAAGTGGACTCGCTATCGCGATGGAAACGATGCTCGCTTTAAAAGATACGCCACATAAGGCTAATTTAGTGGTCGCTGGTACAGTGCAAGAAGAAGTAGGTTTAAGAGGGGCTAAAACAGCTTCTTATCACGTTCATCCTGACATTGCTTTTGCGACCGATGTCACCTTAAGTTACGACTTACCAAATTCGCCTAATAATCCAACTAAACTTGGTAGTGGTGTCGCTTTATCGATTATGGATCGAAGTGTCATCGCTCACCGCGGTTTATTCGACTTTGTCGAAGAAATTGCTAAAAAACATAATATTAAATATACTTACGATTTGATGGAAGCAGGCGGTACGGACGCTGGTAATATTCATCTAAATTATGATGGTATTATTACGATGACAATTTCATTACCTTGTAGATATTTTCATTCACACGTCTCTTTAATAAGCTATGAAGATTATATGAACGCGGTTAACTTGATGGTTGAGGTAGTAAAAGCTATCGATAAAGAAACTCTTAAAAAAATAAGAGAACGTTAATTTGATGAAGTTAAATTAGATGGAAAAAATGGGTTAGTCCGCTAGCCCATTTTTAATAATTCTTCTATTTCCAGTTCATTAAATATTTTGATATCTAATTTCTTTTTTAATAGTTCAGTAAATATTCCTTCGCCAGAAATTAATGTTTTAGAAAAACTTCCATCATAAATTTGATGCACTCCGCAGGATGGACTTTTTTCTTTTAATAAAGCATAATCTACTTCGTTTTCAATAGCGATATTTAAGGCACGATAAGCGCCTAGATTAAAGAAGCGCGTGACGTCTTTAAAATCACTTCTTATTACTTTATCATCTTTCCTTTCGTTACTTAATCTAGGAGTGGATAAGCCTCCCATTACTTCAGGGCAAATAGGAATGAGCACAAATTTATTTTTAAGTGCATCAAGTATTTTAGAATCTAGTCCTTTAGACTTAGCGTCATAGCGACAAGCTTCACCTAATAAACAAGCTGAAATAAGTAACTTTTTCATAATTAAAATTATCGCTAAGAAGAAGATAAGAAGCAAATAATTTTAATTTATAAAGCATTAATAACATTTAAACTAGTATATAATTAGTGATTATCTAGTAAAAACTTAAATATATTAATTAACGTAGTTTTATTTTCATTATGGTAAGTGAACAATGATTAAATTAAAATTATTACTATGATAAAAACATTAGCCTATGAAGTTGATAATGTTATTTATGAAGTAGAAGTAACTTACAAAAGAATTAAAAGACTTTATCTAACTTTTAAAGACGATAAATTCGTATTTCGCGTTCCATATTTTACAAGTGAAAAAACACTTTTTAAGATGTTAGATAAATATGCCAAAAAATTATTGAAAAGAGTAAGTTATGAAAAGCCGTGGGGAAATGATTACGTCTACGTCTTTGGCGAGAAAGAAATTTTAAAAGAAGGCTACGATCAAAAAACTATCAAAGAAGAATTAAAAGAAAGTTTAAATAAATATTGTTTGAAAAGGCTTAGAGAAATCGAAGTGGAGATGAATATATCTTTATCATATAAATTAAAAATTAAAGACGTAAAATCAAAGTTTGGCTCTAATTCTAAAGCAACACATACAATCGTCATCGCTTTAAATATGGTCCATTTTTCTTATCCTATCATCGATAGTGTCATTTATCATGAACTCGCTCATCACTTCCATTTTGATCATTCGAAAGCTTTTTATCGAATTTTATTAACTTATTGTCCAAATTACTATACCTATCGCAAAATGTGTATACGAAGGATTTATCGATGAAACCATTAGTGATCACATCTAGACAAAACGAACACGTTAAATATCTTAAAAAGATAAAAGAGGGTAAAGGTGAAAATTACCTTACTTTAGTAAGTGGCTTAAATTCTATTAGGATGGCTTTTGAAGCAGGTTATGTGAAAGAAATAATTGCTACTTACAATATCGAAGAATTTAAAGATGTAAAAATTACTTTGGTAAGTGAAGATATTTTAAAGTTACTTTCTAATCATATTTCTCCAAGCGGAGTCATCGCTTTAGTGGAACTTAAACCAAAAGAAATTGACGAACATAATGAAAGTATCGTCTTACTTGATAACGTGCAAGATCCTGGAAATGTTGGAACAATTTATCGTTCCGCTTTAGCTTTTAATTTCAAATATGTTTATTCATATGGCGAAACGGCGAGTTGGACAAATAATAAAGTTTTACAAGCTTCCGAAGGAGCGTTATTTCATCTTAACTTTGAAAAAGTTAATCTTGATACGATTAAAGATTTAATTAAGGAAGGTTATCAACTTATCGTTACGACGTTAAGTGAAAATTCAATATTTTTAGAAAATGTCATAAATAAAATTAAAAATCCTTACATTATTGTTTTTTCTAATGAAGGGCACGGAGTAAGTAAAGAATTGTTATCTTTAGCGAACCTCAAAATTAAAATTCCGATGCAAAATATCGATTCACTAAATGTTGCTAGTAGTGCCGCTATTATTTTGTATTACTTTTCTCATTTGAACTAATATAGTTCACTAAGATGATAGAAATGGTATATTAGTCGGAGAAAAGATGTTTTTAAAAAGCATTCAATTTGAAATTAGTTCAACGTTCAATTACGAAATATAGTCGCTGCTTTGACTTTAAATTATTCTAAATTCAGTTTTTCTAATTATCAAATTATAAAAAAACGCTATAGTATGAAAAAGACTAATTTCTTATCGCTTTTTTATCGATAACAAAGTTCGATGATATCAAACATATCTACTAAAAGAAGACGCGAATAGGGGCTTTATTCTCTTTTTTAAATGTTAGGTGACAAACTCATTGCAACGAAAAATAATTATTAGTCCTTTTCTATCATTTTAAGAAATGTGTTGCATTTACCTTGTCATTTCTTTGACAAAATATAACTGATATAGGCATAATATGAACATGGCAAAAGA
>CASFRI010000013.1 GCA_949297055.1 uncultured bacterium
CACCAGCCCAAACGAAATAAATATGTGGATTAGCTTTCGCTACTTCATAAAAATCCATGACCCCTTTTCTCGTTTGAGTTTGCCCTACTCCTAAGACGATAAATTTATCGAGAGGTATTTTAAATTCTTCTTTTATTTTAATAATTTTTTCTTGCTCAATTGGATGAAATTTTTCATTGCTTACAAAATTTGGAATATAAGTGATTTTATCTTGAGGAATACCAATATTTATTAAATCTTTAATATAATAAGGATTAACGACAATCACTTCATCCGCTTTCTTATAAAATTTTAAGACGTACCAGCGATAAGGCCCAAACATCCATTTCGGCATCTTTAAAGAACCATCATCTTTATCAGGGATAAAATGGACGTAACAAACGTTAATTTTTTTCTTTCTAAATTTGAAATAAAGATGTGGGTTAACAGTGTGAAAATGATTGATATCGTAACGCTTTGGATGTTTACCGTTAATAGTTACTTCTAAAGAAGGAATTTTTTCCACCAAAGCAACTTGTTCAAAGAAATTTGCTCCGACACCTTGACCTTCAATCTTAAGACCACCTGCATACATATTAATTTTTAATTTATCCATATTTAAATTGTTATACGACAAAAAATAAAAATCAAGAACAAAACAAGACTTATAAAATAAAAAATGGCGGAAGGTGAGGGATTCGAACCCACGGATACTTGCGCATCTCCTGTTTTCAAGACAGGTGCCATCGACCACTCGGCCAACCTTCCAACATGAACTTTTAATATATATAACAACCTTAGATAAAATGTGATTTTGGTGGACCGTCTAGGACTTGAACCCAGAACCAACCCGTTATGAGCGGGTAGCTCTAACCAATTGAGCTAACGGTCCTTTTAATAAAAAATGGTAGCTGCGGGGGGATTCGAACCCTCGACCGACCGGGTATGAACCGATTGCTCTAGCCAGCTGAGCTACGCAGCCATATTTTATTTTGGTGGAGCTGAAGGGGATCGAACCCTCGACCTCCTGAATGCAAATCAGGCGCTCTCCCAGCTGAGCCACAGCCCCAATTCCACATTTTAATAAATGGTCGGGATGACTGGATTCGAACCAGCGGCCTTCTGCTCCCAAAGCAGACGCGATAGCCAAGCTACGCTACATCCCGACGTTCTTCTGGCGCGCCTGGCAAGAATCGAACTCGCAACCTCCAGATTCGTAGTCTGACACTCTATCCAGTTGAGCTACAGGCGCATACGCTTAATTATTTTAAGATTATTTTTTTAATAATCAAGCACTGATTGGAGGTTCCTAACGGATTTGAACCGATGGTCATTGAGTTGCAGTCAATTGCCTTACCAACTTGGCTAAGGAACCACCAATGCGGGCTATATTATAGCATTTTAAAAATTTAGTCTCAACATGAATTAAATTTTTTATGCGTGTACGCGACGATTCTTACGATAACGCTTATTAACTTTTTTAGAAATGACGAAGTAAAGAATAACTCCCACTCCTAATATAATTTCAAAAACGAGCAAGAGAATAGCCCAAAGCGGAAGAGCATTAGATTTCACTTCTTCCCACATTTTGAGCACCGCTTCATTTTGCGGACCATAATCTGCCATAACTGCGCAGCGAGTAATCGTTTCTTCATCAGGATATTGGCAGAAAAATTGTCTTCCCACAGCAACATTTTCACTTCCATCTTCAGGGTGATATAAATAATCATAAACTAAAAAGATTGCTTCACCATCATCTTCACTAGATAAAGTCCCATTGAATAGATAAGTTAAATTGACCTCGTCAATATCTTCAGGATAAAGCAATTCTAGTTCGCCATCACTTAAAGAAATATAATCTTCTAAAGGAGTGATTTCTCCAGCCTCATATAAAGTTTTATAATCTAAAATAATATCTTCAACGCTTGGATCATTTTCACTATCTTCGTTTAACCAATAGACATATAGTCTATCGCCATGCGTTTCTTTTAAATCAACATATTGTGAATAAGAATATTCAACATTTTTAAGTTCATTATTTTCATCAAGATAAAATAAACCATAATCGCTTCTTAAATCATACCAGGAACGCACTAAATCAAGAATATCGTCCCCGCATATGAATGGAGTGTAGCCAATGTAGTCCATATTTTGAGAAGCATTTTCAGGTAAAGAAATAAAATCTAAGAATTCTTGCGCTAAATCTTTATTTAAAGAATCAGATTTTGGCATACACCAACCATCGAACCAAATATTAGAGCCAGTCGTCGGAACAGAATAATATAACTCGATGCCTTGTTCTTCTTCCGCTCCATCCATCGAATAGACCGCGTCTCCGCTCCAAGCGATATTTGCCCCAATCTTATTGGTTTTAATATCTTCTTTTCCGCTATCGACTTCGAAGCCAAAACTATTATCTTTGAGCTTTAAAAGATATTCTTTTACTTCATTAATTTCCTCATCGCTACATCTATTGAAAATAATAGTAAGTTCTTCATTATATTTTTTTGCATCAATTTCTCCATTTTGATAACTATTTAACAAAGTCACTAATTCATCTTTATAAGTTTCCATGATACCCGCTGCATATGTATCACGCATCGAATCTTTAATAGAAAAAGTCCCTTCGTATCTTTCATCCCATAAAGTTGACCAATCGGAAAAATCAATCCTAGCATCTAAATCCTCATACGCACCAAAAGTTGGGTTAAAAATAATACCTAAAGTACCCCACATGTAGCCAACCGCATAATCGCCAATAGAAGAAGTTTCTCCTGTCACCGTATTCGTCGCATCAATCGCACAGAACATTTCGTCTAAATAAGGAGAAACATATTTTTTATAATTTGAAGTTTTTAACCATTCTTGATCGAAAGGTTCTAACATGTCACTAGCGAGAAGTCTTTGAATCATATAATCGCTTGGGCAAATTAAATCGTAAGTCACTCTTCCAGTGCGCAATGAATTTAACATTGTTTCATTTGTATCAAAAGTATCATAAATAACCATGACATTACGTCCTTGCTCAGCCATATAATTTTCAAATTGTTCAGTTAAATCAGGTTCAGGATAATCTTCGCCATCATTTAAATAAATATAATCTTCCCAGTTGAGCACACGTAAAATTTCTTGTTGGCCATTCCTGCCACTCTCATTGTTACTAGAACAAGCAAGTAGACCACTAGATAAAGGCAATAAGCAGGCTAACATTAACAATGATTTTTTCATCTTGCAAACCCCCTATGATGTTTTGAAACAGTCTTTTTAGATTTAAAATATCTAAACAAAGTAACGCCTACTACGATAAGAAGCACTACTAAGAAGATGATAGTAGTAAGAGCACGCATTTCAGGTGGAATAGGTCCTTTCTTAATTTTTGCTTGAACAAGAGTAGAAAGTGTTTCGATTGTTCCTTGACCATTAAGTAATCCAGGCCCACGAGTAAAAGCCGTAATGATAAAATCATCGAGTGATAAAGTAAAAGCAAGTAAGAAACCACTTAAAATGCCAGGCAAGATTTCTGGAATAACGACGCGATATAGTGCACGTTTAGGAGTAGCCCCTAAGTCTAAAGCAGCTTCATATAAATGTGGATCCATCTGTTGTAATTTAGGTTTAACAGAAAGATAGACAAAAGGTGCGCTTAAAACGACATGACCAATAAGCAAAGTCCAAAAACTAAATAAGTTTGCACCTCTAAAAATATAACTTCCGAGGAATACGAACATAACAGTTAAACTTAAAGCCATGACAATTTCAGCGTTAACGACAGGAATTTGATTAATGGAATCGACAACTTTCATCGCTCTTCTTTTCGAATAGAAAGCTCCAATTGCCCCACTCGTGCCAAGCAAGACTGAAACAGCACTAGAAATAAAAGCGATAATTAAGGTGTTTCCAAGTGCAGTCATAATCTCATCATCTTGGAATAAAGCTGGGTATAAATCAAAAGAAAATCCCGTCCAAACCCCGACGTTTTCCGAAGTAGTAAAGGAAAAAGCGATGAGAACTAAAATAGGAATATACATGATAAGTAAGATGAGCCAGATATAAATTTGAGCAAATATTTTCTTTACCATAATCCTGTCCCCCTTGCCCTATCTTCAGCTTTGACGTTCGCATTTCGAGTCACGAACATTAAAATACCGATGATAACTAACATAATAAGAGCCATAAAAGAACCAGTGTTCCATTGCGAATTAGAGAAATTCAAATATATCGTATTACCAAATAGTGAAATTTTGCCTTCTGATAACGTATCAGAAATAACGTAACTTGACATTGTTGGCATAAAGACCATCATCGCAGCTGAAATGATTCCAGGAGTCGTTTGAGGAACGACAGCCTTAAAGAAAGCTTTCATTGGAGAAGCACCTAAATCAAGTGCGGCTTCTACTTGCGATTGATCAATTTTAAGCATCGTCGTATACAAAGGTAAAATAACGAATGGTAAGAAGTTATAAACCATACCAATTAAAGTAGCGAGATAAGGATATCTTCCACCATTGATGCCCAGCCAAAATAAGACATCACGCGTCGCCCCTGTACGTAAGACAAAGTTAATCCACATAGGCATGACAAAAAGCATCACAAGAACAACATTTTTATTAAATTTTTTATTCGCTAAAAAGTAGCTAAGAGGATAGCCGATTAACAAACAAATGAGAGTTGTTTGAATACCGATAAAGATAGACACTAATAGAACGTTAATTTTCACCGGTGAAGTGAAGAAATCAACGAATGCATCCATCGAAAAGAAACCATTCGCATCAGTGAAGGCATAATAGATGATGATAAATATTGGAATGATGACGAAAAGAATTAAAAAAGCAAGATAAGGAATGCAAAGATATTTACGTTGAAACCTAAATTTCATATTTAGAAATATCTCCCTTTAGGGTCAATTTAATTTTATTAGAAGGAATTTTTAAACCGACGATATCGCCTTCATTCCAATCGTATTCTGTATCGACGATAAATTCTTCCTCTTCTTCTGTGCGAATAAGTGCTTGATAATGGTCACCCTTATAAATAAGGGAAATAATTTCTCCTGTCACATTACAATCTTCGTGAGAGTCTGACATTTCAATATCATTTAAACCAATTTCAGCAATCACATCCGCATCTTTTAAGTCATATTTTTTATTCGTTTTTGAGTCGATAAGATAGCCCTCTTCATCTAACTTTGAATCAACTAGTAATTGAGTGACGTCACAATCAAAAACAATATCTGAAATGACAAGTCGATTTTGTTTGTCAATCCAAGCATCATAAAATAAGTTAGAAGTTAAATCTTTCTTCATAATATGAATTAATTCAGGTTCGATAGTAATTTTAACGTAAGAATCAGTTGGGAATTCTTTCGTATCTTGCACGATCAATTCGTTCTTCCCTACTTTAATAACATATTGATAATGGATGCCCTTAAATAATCTAGATTGAACGTAACCAATTAAAGGAGCGTCCTTCTTTTTATTTTTGTAATCTTCTTCATCTTGTTTGCTAGCTTTTTTCAAAACGACGTCTTCAGGACGAATGACGACATCAACTTTTTCATTAATTGGGAAATCATCGACACATTCGAAGACATGATTTAAAAATCTAACGTGTAATTTAGACACCATAGTCGCATTATAAATATTAGATTCGCCAATGAAGTTTGCAACGAAAGCATTATTAGGTTCATTGTATATATCGATTGGATTACCAATTTGTTGAATAGCCCCGTTATTCATGACAACGATTGTATCTGACATTGTTAAAGCTTCTTCTTGATCATGCGTAACATAAATGAAAGTGATACCAATTTTTTTATGCATTTCTTTTAATTCGATTTGCATATCCTTGCGCATTTTTAAATCTAGTGCTCCTAAAGGTTCATCAAGTAATAAAATTTCTGGTTCATTAACAATAGCCCTAGCGATAGCGACTCTTTGTTGTTGCCCGCCAGATAGAGTAGAAATATCGCGATCTTCAAGTTCTTCTAAATCGACCATACGTAATGTGCGCGTAACTTTATCATCAATTTCTTTGCGCGTAAGATGACGCATTATTTCTTTTTTCTCACCATTTTTCTTAATTTTAACATCTGGAACTTTTTTAAATTTCAATCCAAACGCAATGTTATCGTAGACGTCCAAATGAGGAAATAAAGCATATCTTTGAAAGACGGTATTAATTGGTCTTTTATATGGTGGAAGTTTAGTAATATCTTCACCATCCAACAATATTTGGCCTGACGTTGGAGCGTCAAAGCCAGCAATCATACGTAAAGTTGTTGATTTTCCACAGCCTGATGGCCCAAGAAGTGTGACAAATTCACCTTTTTTAATCTTCAATGAGAAATCACTCACAGCGTCCATGCCACCGAATGATTTTGTAACATTGATGAGCTCGATAATGGTATTATTTTCATCCATACCTTTTCCCTCCTAATTTTCTAGTTTAAATTCGCTAAGAAAAAACTTAGAAAAAATTACGAGAAAAATTATATAAAAATTAAGGGGGAAATCAACGTATTTTTTTTAAATTTTTTTTAAGAACGGATTTCCAAAACGTTAAATTTTAAAAAATACAAGAATAGTTCTAATATTTTTCAAAATTATTCTTTTGAAATTTTTGCTTATTTTTTCATCATTTTTTCACACATTTTTTTAAAGCATTTTTTCATACATTTTTTCACTATATTTTTAAAGTCAAAAAATACATTAAAAATTGACTATATTTTATGTGCGCATATAATGAAAGAAAAAGGAGAGAAAAATAGATGAAAAAATCCTTATTGCTGCTATTACCATCGCTTATAATTTCAGGCTTAACAAGTTGTGACATAGCACCTGATAAAGTTCATTTAATATATGGTTCATTAATCGATACTTCGCCTATTCAACTTACATATGATGAATTTAATAATATGATAAAAAATGAGGAGTCCTTTATTATAGCCATGACTCCAGATTGTGGGTGCCTCGGTGGTTTTATGCTTACCTTAGAATATTTCATTAGTAATAACCCTCATTTAGTTTATTACATCGAAAATACTGAATTTAATAATAGTAAAGATTCTTTTGGTTTACCAATTTCAGATAGCTTACCATCATTTGCAATTTATGATAAAGGTAAGGCATCGTTCATTCAAGTTTACGAAGCAGAAACTAATTCGAGAATCTTCTTAAATGTAGAGAGTTTCACGAATTATATTTTAGAGAATACAATCGCCCCTGTCGCTAATTATATAGATAAGTCAACATTAGATGAAAAAATAAACAATGAGGAAGAATTCCTTATCATGTATTCAAGATCTACTTGCCCTGATTGTACTTATTTGAACGATTATGCTTTGTTAGATTATTTATATGAAAATGGTGAAGATATAAATGACACCTTATATATAATTGATTGCGATGTAGAAGGTATTAGACTTACAAATGGTGAATTTGATGAAACTCAATGGATTAATTTTAAAAATTCATATGGTCTATCTAATGTTAATAATAAAACATATGGTTTTAATGTGGGCTATGTTCCTACAATTCAATACCGAAAAGATGGCTTAGTGGCCTCACAACTTGTCTATTTAAATGACACAATTGGTCTAAATGAAAATGACGAATATTATGTTCAATCTTCATTTTTTAGCGAAGATAGACTCTCTAATCTAAGTTACGCTAAAGATGTAGAAATCAATGTTATTGAAGGACTTGTTATTCCCGATGAATTTATAAACGTACAAGGTTCATATTATTCTTGGGACAAGGCTAACGCAAGAACGTATTATGATCCTCTATTAAAAGCTTTTTTAGCAGCATTTCTCCATTAAAGTTTTAATTTTTTTATCTTTTTTTCAATACATTTTAAGGATTTATTAGCGTCTTTATATATTTTTTTAGTATCGATGAATGAAGCAAATTTTCCATTACAGTAATAAATCAATCCATTAATCATTGTAAGATAAATATCATTTTCATTCGCTGCATTGACAAGATGGGAAATAATTTTTGAATTAGGAAATAAATCAGGTGAATCAAGTTTAATAGCGATAAGATCAGCATAATTTCCTTCCTTCAAACTGTCGCACTTTTTAAGATTAAAAATATGAGCGACATTTATCGTTGCCATTTTTAGAACATCGATTGGCGTTAACCCTTCAAGACTAGAAGAAGACAAATTTTCCAAATTAAAAGCTAAGCGCATTTCATAAAACATCGATAAAGCATTATTAGGAGCAGGCCCATCTGTTCCAAGTCCTACCTCAATACCAAGTTTCTTATATTGGCGAAGAGGAGCGATGCCACTAGATAATTTTAAGTTGGATCCGGGATTTGAAATTACCTTAATATTTTTAGTTTTAATAATAGAAAAATCATCATCAGTAGGATGAACAAGATGATATCCTCCACCACCATAATTAAATAATCCTAACGCATTAGCGTATCCCACTGGAGTTAAACCATGAGCGTTAATACAGTTATTAACTTCGGTCATGGTTTCACTCAAATGTAAAAATACTGGCGAATGTAGTTTATTAGCAATGCTAGATAAGTCTAATAAATCTTTTTCACTAATCGTATAAACGCTATGAGCGTTAAAAATAAAATTGACACGTTCATGGCTTTTATTAAGTTCGATGAAATGGTTTGGATCTTTTAAACAATCGCGATAGACTTTTTGATCAGTGCCCATCGAGATGGAGCAAGGATAATTTAATTCTTTTGTCGCTCTAATAAATCCTTCAGGGAATATATACATATCGTTAACGTAACCGATGCCGTTACGAATATATTCTAATAACGCTACTTTAGAGAATTTATAAACATCATCTTCATCAAGTAAATTTTCACGTGGAATAATATGTTTAAAAAGCCAATCTTCTAAAGATACATTATCGATTAAACCTCGAAGAAAAGTCATCGGAGAATGCGTATGACCGTTTTTAAATGTAGGCATAAGAAGTAATTTAGAAGCATTAATTTTTTCATCTACCGCCTCATCGATATGCTTATCAATTTTAGCGATATATTTATCGACTACTAATAGATCACTTTTATAGACTAAACCTTTTTCTACATCTAAGATATTTGCATTTTTAAATAAAGTTTTCATAATTACTCCACTGATTTTAAAGATTCGACCATCGGAATCTTATTAGTCATGTTCGTTAAATATAAGTTTACTATAAGTGCCGTCCCAAGCGTAATTAAAGTTGCAATGACGTAAGTTAAAGGCCAGACGACGTAAAGGAAATCGACGACCGGGGTTTCATTCGTCATGAGCACTAAAATTTCCATCGGCATACCAAGCGCTACTCCAACGCCAACGCCTAAAATAGTTAAAGTCATAATTTCAATAATTAATGATTTAGCAATTTCAAATCGAGAAAAACCTAAGACTTTTAATGTTGCGATGTCTCTCATTCGCTCACGATAATTTAATATAGCCAAATTGTATAAAACAATGATAGCTAATAAAATTGCAAAAACCTTAACAGTATTAGTCATCACTAAAATAGAAGATAAAATATTGGTGATGGTCAACTTTAAATCATCGTATGTTTGAACGCGTGAAACAATAGATGAATATTCTTCATTTTCTAGACTTTTAATAACACTATTTACATTATAATTTTCTTTAACTTTAATCCAAGCATTAGACATAGTTTGACCAAGATCTTCATACATTGAATTTTCAAAAATTACATAAATTCCATGTACGTAAAATGCTTCAAATAACGCACCCACTTTTGCCTCGTACTTTTTCCCTAAAACTGTAAAGGTAAAAGTATCGCCAATTTTCAAATTATTTTCATTTGCGATTTTAGTTGAAATCGCTACTGTATTAGATGGGAAATCAACTTTAAAATATTGATGATTTTCTTCAATTGCATAACAATACGTTGTGAAATTATTATCTTTGTAACTTAATGTTGCAGGAGACATAGAATAATCTTCAATCGATTCAATACCTTCAACGCTTAATAATTGTTCCTTACCATTTTTTATTCCAGCCTGATAAGTGATCATTCCATCGCAATTATAAAAAATATTCATATCATTATCGATGCCATGATTTAAAGTATCTTCTATGCCAAAACCTGTGACAAGTAATGCAGTACATCCAGCGACACCAATGATGACCATTAAAGCATTTCCAATATTATTTTGAATGTTTCTAATAGCCATTTTAATACCAAATTTATTGGAATTTTGCGCTCGTTTTGTGCCAAATTGATGTTTTTTTGGTTTGATAACTTTCGGTCTCATCGATTGGGAAGGTGTAAGTTTCATATCTTTTCTACAGACTAGATACGTCACTAAAGCACTCACCGCAAATAAAGCGAGGAGCATCAATATCACTTCGAAGTATGGAAAGACGTAAACTGAAGGCGGCAAAGAATAAAGAATGTTATATTTCTGATTCATAATAGAAGGGATTAAAAGAGGACCAATAATTATTCCTAGAATTGCTCCTATAGCGCATACTAAGATGGTTAAAAACATATAGTGCATAACGATGCGATAATTGGGTATACCAAGTGCTTTCATCGTACCAATTTGTTGTCTTTCTTTTAAGATGATTTGTGTGATGGTAGTTAACACTACTAAAATAGCTACCACAAAGAAAATTGAAGGAAAGACGTAAGATAATTGCCTAGCTTGTACAATATCATTTTCAATCGTCGCTACACTTGGAACATTATTTCTTTCCATGCACGCCATCAAAGTATGATTAGACGCGTTTTGAAAATGATTCATAATGTCATTTTTAACAGCTGAAACATCGTAACTATCATCTACGATCGTCACGTATTGATTCATCATGTGAAAACTTTTTAATAAAGGCGAAAAAATGGACATAACTTCTCTATCAAAAGTATTTAAAAATAAATCGTGTAACGTATCGGAAAATAACGAGTAATTAAGCATGTAATAAGCAGAGAAAAATTCCCCGTTTTCAATGTTTTCAGGATGTTTCATCGTCCCCGTTAAAGTAAAGGAAAAATTTAAGAATTGTCCGCGTAAGATATTACTCTTACTAGCGTCGATTAAATGCTCATCTAAGTAAGATAAAAAATCTTCATATTCAAGTGAAAAGAACGTTCTTCCTAACGTTTCAAAGATACGTTCTAAATTCGCGGTAGAAACACTTACATCGACTGGACCACCTATTTCTAAAGAAGCACCAAGTTCATTTAACCCACTTACAGTCGTTTCATCGAGTAAGAAGAAATTTTCATCTACATCTAAATAATTAGCGCTTAATTGATATGGCTTATTAATGCTTGGCATATAATCGACGATAATGGCGTTCGAGTTACGCTTTTCAACAAAACTTGGAAGAATTAATCTTTGTTCTGTACTTGAATTAGGACCAGCTAACTTAGATATTTCATTTCGATCATTAACACTTACAATATCCACTTGTGTCCAAATATCAGCGACATTTCCAACTTCATATATTTCTTCTACTCTTTTTTCTAAAACTGAGGCATTAGAAGAAAGACCACTAAATAGTGTTACCGCTAAAGCGGTAATAAAAATGATAGCTAAATACTGTAAAAAGTTTTTAACTAGTTCTCTTCGCGTTTTTTTAAATAAAATATTCGATAAGCTTACCATACAATATCTTCGAACTTAGTCTTATTTTTTCTTACTTCATTTAAAACTATTTTTCCATCCGCGATACGAATTAAACGATCCGCTAGTTCGGCAATTTTTGAGTTGTGAGTAACGATAATAACTGTTTTCTTTGAATTTTTAGAAAAATCATAGAGCAATTTTAAAATTAATACACCGGTTTTAGAATCCAAAGCTCCAGTAGGTTCATCGCAAAGTAACAAAGCAGGGTTTTTTACAATAGCCCTTGCAATAGCGACTCTTTGTTGCTCCCCTCCACTAAGTTGGCTAGGGAAGTTATTAGCCCTGCCTTCAAGACCAACTTCTTTTAAAACATCTTCAGCGTCTAACCCATTTTTAACGATACTTTGAGCTATTCTAACATTTTCTAAGGCTGTTAAATTAGGCATTAAATTGTAAAATTGGAAAACAAAACCAATTTTTTCTCTTCTAAAGACACCTAATTTCTTTTGATTAAGCTTAGTTACTTCGATATCATCAACTTGATAAATCCCGCTAGTGGCGTAGTCCATGCCGCCGATTATGTTAAGCAAAGTTGATTTTCCAGCACCAGATTCACCCAAGATGACAACAAATTCACCTTGCTCAATTTCAAAGCTTGCCTTATTTAGGGCGATAACTTGAGATTCCTTATCGCTACCATAAATCTTAGTAACATTTTTTAACAATAATTGGGCCATGGCTTTTAGCCTCCTAATCATAATAATGAAAGTAACTATTCTTATATAAATAGCCTATGGCTAAAATTATAAGCATTTTAAAAGAAAAAGCATAAATATTTGTAATATTTTAAGCGTTAACTACTTAATATTTAACGAAATCTGTAATGGTTGATAAGTATGAATTAATTAAAATTTCATTTTCTTTATTATCTTTATAAATTGTTAATAATGCTTCCTTCAAAGTATTTTGCATCCATTCTTTATCAATATTTTCTTTAGTTAAAGAAATGAACCATAAAGCATATTCTTCTTTAGTCTTTAACTCTAATGGAGAATGATAATCAATATAAATTTGTGTAGCATCGACTTTCTTTACAAAAGATAAGGTTGATTTTAATCTTTTATCTCCTGCTCTAGGTTTTATGGTTTGAAAATAAATTCCTTTAGTGGCGTTCGATGTAAAATATCTTCGAAGAAAATCATATAAATGACTGCCTAAGCCTGAAGATTTATGTGATTCTTTAATCGTTAGATAATCGATGAAGACGCCTTTATCTTTCGCCAAATAAAATAAACAAAAGCCTAGAGGGATTCTCTTTCCTTTTTCGTGGATTATGATTAGTTGATATTTACCCTCTTCAATAAGCGAAGCGATATGATTTATATCCCTATTTGCTAAATCAGGCTCAATTTCTATCAATTGATCTTTTAATTCTAAAAATTTCTCTTTATTTAAATTAGTTAAAGCATAACCGATACGTTCTAAATTCTCAGGAAAATGAGTAACATAATTTGACATAATTTTGTTTAATTTTTCATTTGAATATTCGGAATGAATGTAATGAATTGTGTCCTTTACAAAAGTTATGACATTTGATTTATTATATTTATATTCATCACCTGGAATAATCATTAAATCCATCTTTAAACCTTCACCATCAGGAGTCGGAAAAACATAATTTTTATTAAGTGTTAAAGCACCATTACGTTCGTAGAAAATTTTTCTTCTTTCAGCGATGGAATTATATTCACCATTACTTTGTTCAATTTCAAAAATAAGGGCATAACGTGGGTATTTTTTCTTAATATTGTTCAAAGCAATACTTCCATAACCACAAGAACGGTAATTGTCGCAAATGGCGATATAATCGATGAACACTAGTTTATTAACATCATCGATACGAGAAAAAATGTAGCCAATAAAGTCAAGCTTTTCTACGTTAATGTGTTTCATATTAGGGAAAGAAATTAAAAATAATTTATATTGTCCTTCTTTCATTAAAGTAATGAGACGATTTTTTTCTTTTCTTTCTTCTAATGGGAAATCTAAAACGTAATGAGGATAGACTAATTCCAAATCATCTATATTTCCTTGAACAAAAACGACATTATTAATTTTTTCTTTAATAAAGTGAACAAAACTTTTTCTAAATAATCTTTCGTTATCGACAAACCATGAATAATGAAGTCTATTTTCCTCAATGATAGTGGGAAACCACACTTCATCAATTTTAGAAAATAATTTTTTTGTTTTTGATACGTCCGCGATTGTTTCAATAAAATTCCAAACCATGTAGGCATATGCACAATAAGCATGATAAAATTCTGGATCTTTGTGCTTATAATCTTTATATTTTTTCGTATATCTGACGTCTCTTAATTTAGGGTTAGTAATTGCCATTGCAAGTAAGGACTGATATTGCCTATCAACTTCAAGATAACCACTAGATTTTTGAGTAAGATAAAAGACTAAAATTGAAACAAAAAACGATAAGACTGCGACAATAATAGAAATGTAATTAATAATTTGTTCAACATTTATTTCAAAAGACATTAACATAACTTTAATTGCTCCTTATAAGTATATTTTATAACGTGGTTCTTTAAGACGTTATATAATATTTTATCATGCATGATGAATTTGAACCCTTTGAAACAACTTATCAAACAATATTCGATCATTTAACAAACGAAGGTAAGTTCATCTCTTTTGAATTGTCTCATTGCATGGAAGATACTTTAAAAGAGAGTCCTTATTACAATAAATATTGCGTAGATAAAGTAAATTTTAGGCACTTGTTAGAGGCAAAATATAAAAAAGATTATGAAAAAATCCATCCCGGTTACTTTCGCCTATTTTTAGATGGAATCAATTCAAAAAGTTGTCCATACCAAAAAGGCTTTGAAAAAGAAAGTGAAGAGATTAGAAAATTAATCAATAAATTTTTTCTAGACAATTATCCTCATATCGAAGAAGAAATGATTGATTACGTCTTAACTAAAACTACGATAGTGAAACAATTAGTTGATGGTCTTAAAGCGCAAGATAACTTTATAAAAATTGAAATTTCAGGCATAAAATCTTTACGTAATGGAACTTGTCATTTAAAAGCTTATTTTCATTTAGATAAAAAACTGAAAAACACTCTTATTAACGAGGTTAA
>CASFRI010000014.1 GCA_949297055.1 uncultured bacterium
AAATTTGACATCAATTTCACCATTATCTTGATCGAAGAATGGTAAGATTTGTAAAGCATTTACACCTAATTCTTCGATGTGATCAAAACCAGTTTTAACAGTGACACCATCTTGAGTGTAAGTCGTTCCTTTTTCATAGAACGCGGGGAAAGTACCGCGTGGTGATTCACCATTCCAAGTATCATCCATCGTAAGGTCACGAATGTGTATTTCATAAATTGATAATTCACGGCGGTCAGTGATGTCATAACCTTCTACTCCGTCCCAAACTTCAGGAACTTCATCCCACCCTTCTGGGTCGGTGGAATCTAAATCAAGAATCATACCACGGATACCGTTGATACCAGCACTTCTTGCGTAAGGATCGACAACTTCATTATTGCCGTTAACGTTGATGACATTATAGGTGTAATATCTACCATTTAAATCACCTTCATCATCCGCTGTGACGGTCGTTTGCCACACACCACCATCGGAAATGTACATGCTATATGATAAATAATTATCACCTGCTAAATCTTCAATGTAACTTGGTGTACCACGACGGTAAAGACGTAATTCCACTAAAGCGGCTGTAGGAGCCCATAGTTTGAAGGTTGTTTGAGTAGGTGAATAAGTGACACCTAAATCATCTCCATCATAGGTATAGAATTCTTCGAAACGAGGCGTATTATAAAGTGGTTCTAAGGAAACGTTATAGACACGCGTTCTTTCCAAATTATCATCAAAAATGACGGCGAGTTGGAAGACGATGTTTGGTCTAATAGTAGTGGGTAATTCAATATCCCACGCATAGACTGTTTCGTCCGTTCCATCAGGACCAGTACCTTCAGAAACATAAGTTTCTTCCACTGGCTGACCAGTTTTGATGACGAAGTTTTCATACCTTGTGCGTTGCATGTCAGCGTTCAAACGATAATAAGAAGCGGTGAGAGCATAAAGTTTATAAGAATTAACTGTACCATCACCTTCGACATGAATCGTTTTCCAATCGCTGAATTCATAAGAGGTAAGACGTGCCCCTAAAGTTTCTTCGTAACTTGAATAAACTTCGATGGCACCGCCGACACCTTCTAGACACCAGACGGTTAAACTACCATCTTCAGCGAAGGTGTAATCAGCATAATTGATGGGTGTATCGAGAGATTGGCCTTGCCAAGTCCCTACATTTTTGATGATGAAATTGAAAGTTGAATGAGCGGGCCATTCGCTTGGATAGATGACGACATACATTCCATAGTCTTCATGAATTCCATCAGCTTCAACTTCAACACCATCTTGTCCACCAGCCCAAAGCCAGAAACGTTTTTCCGTATAATCAGGAATGTTCATACGGTAATAAATCGTTAGACTTGTTGGAATAGTGGAGTCTTGGGCCTCAAATTCGCCTATGAAATGAGGAACATCCTCTTCCTCAAAAAAAAGATTTTGGTCATCAAAATCGTAGGCCAAACTTGTGCCGAGAAGGGAACCGCATGCTACAACAAGTGTAGCAAACAAGCTCAAATGTTTTGGTTTCATATAGAACTCCTCTGCATATATATTTGTCTTTATTTTAACAAATAATTATTGTTTTAAAACAAGAAAAAAAACACTCTTTTTAAAGAGTGAATTTAGAAAAAGTGTAAATAAATTAAATAATTTATATTTTTTTGATTAGCAAATATACTTCGAATGGACGAAGTGTCATACTATTTTTATCATCTGAATAATTATGTAGTTTTACCTCATATTTTGTTTTATCGAAATTGAAGTTAACTTCATGATCCCTAAAGTTAGCGATGACGACGAGCTCTTGATTTTTACCGTGGCTATAAGCAAAAACATCTTCATTTTCGTAATCGATATATTGGAAGTAAGCGTCATGAACGAATGATTCGATAGTCTTTTCTTTTCTTAACGCAATAGCGCTTCTAAAATAATGCAAGATAGAATCTTCATCTTTTAAGTTAGAAGCGACGTTTACGTCTTTATAATTTGGATTAATTTTTAAATGTGGGGTGCCTTTGCTAAATCCAGCATTTTCACTATCGTCCCATTGCATGGGAGTTCTGCCTGACACTCTAGCGGTTCTATTTAAGAAACGAATCATTTTTTCTTCACTAAATTTATGTTTATTTTCTAAAATAAAGTTTTGCGCGGATACGTCTTTAAAGTCATCTAAACTTGTATAAAGAGTGTTCGACATACCAATCTCATCTCCATAATGGATGAAAGGAACACCATACATAAAAAGTAAAGTAGTAATTAAAGCTTTCGCACTTTCTTTACGATATTTGATACTTCCATATTGCGATAAGACGCGAGGGTGATCGTGGTTGTTCCAATAAAGGGCTAATCCTTTCGCATCTTTATAGCAAGTTGACCACCAACGCATAAAACCATTTTTTAAGCAAATTAAATCAGTCTTAATTTCATCGTCGGCTTTTTCAATTGAAGCATATGCCCCGTTGCACCAAGCAGTGTCAAAATTGAACACTAAATCGATTGGACCATTTTCTTTATTGTTATAGCGAAGTGATTCTTGGGCTGAAATTGAACCACCAACTTCACCAACTGTGACAATATCGTACTTAGAAAAGACATTTTCATTTAATAAATCTAAGTAATGATAAATTTCCTCGCGATTGGAAAATTTAGAAGCATCGAACACTAGGCCATTTTCATCTTTTTCTCCAACCGCATCAGAAAAACTTAAATCTTTAGCTAAGTGTGCGACTGCGTCTAATCTAAAACCATCCACACCTAAATCTAAATATTTTTTAGCAATTTGATAAATCTTTTCTCTAAGTTTTTCATTTGCCCAATTTAAATCAGGCATCGTTTTAGAAAAGCAATGGAAAAAATATTCATCTAATTTTGGTTCATATTCCCAAGTGGAAGTGGAGAAAAATCCTTTCCAGTTAGAAGGTGGAAGATTATTTTCTTTTCCTTTTTTAAAAATGTAATAACCATATTCTTCACTATTTCGATCTTCTATAGCTTTCTTGTACCAAATATGTTCTTTTGAAGTGTGATTTAAGACGAAGTCGATGACGATTTTAATATCTCTTTTATGTGCCTCATTTAATAAAGTAATTAAATCTTCATCTTTGCCAAAAAGAGGATTGATATGTTCAAAGTCACTAACGTCGTAACCATAATCGTCCATAGGGGATTTAAAGATAGGACAAATCCAAACAAGATTAATGCCTAGATATTGCAAGTAATCTAATTTTTGAATGATACCTTTTAGATCACCTAAACCATCCCCATCTGTATCTAGATAGGAGCTAGGGTAGATGATGTAACCAATTGTCGAGTTCAACCAATCCTTTGAATTCATGCCTAACATTTTATACAAAATGAAAATAAATTCAATTAGCAATTTTAATAAATTTTAATATTTTAAATCGATACTGTTTAACCCCATTAATTCAAAGGACAAATGCGGAAAAAATCCATGCAAAAAAGCCTAGAAATTGTTATTAGAAATAACTAAATTTTAAACAAAATTAACGTGAATGTATAAAAACATCAGTGAAAAATCAATTTATGACTTGAAGAAACACCATTTAGTGGTTATAGTTAAATTAGTATTTAAAAAAAGTGAGGGAAAGCTTATGAAAAAATGTCCTAAATGTGGCGCTTTTGTCGGCAAGACCCAAGCAAAGTGCCGCAATTGTGGCTGCGATCTTCTTTCGCCTGAACCAGTTAAAAAAGTCGTTCAACCGAAAGTAGAAGCACCAAAACCTGCACCTCAAGTGGAAGCTAAACCCGCACCTACACCTGCTCCTATTGTTAAACCAGCAGGTAAAGTGCTCGTAGCGAGAAAAGTTGAAGGTGTCATCGAAATTGTCATCTGTCCTCGTTGCGGTGGTAAGAACGCCGCCAGTGCATCTTATTGTTCGCACTGCGGACAAAAACTTGGTGTCTTAAAAGAACTTCAAGAAGAGAAAAAAGAAGAACCAAAATTAGTCAAATGTCCACACTGTGAAAAAGATAATGTCGAAGATGCAATTTATTGTGCATATTGTGGAAAGAGTCTTGTGGAAGAACCTGTTCCAGAAGTAGTGAGTGAACCAGAGCCAGTCGAAGAACCGGTTGAGAAACCGGTTGAAGAAACTCCTGTCGTCGATGAAGTCGAAGTTGCTCCAATCGCTGTTGAAGAAGTGGAAGTAAAAGAAGAACAACCGATTGAAATTGAAGAAGTTTCCACAAATGTGGAAGAAGAGAAAAAAGAAGAAGAAAAGAAACCTCTTGTTCCTTTCACTAAATTATCGCGTTTAAGTGTTATTTTGATGCTTGTAGCGACGATGATTTTAGGTGTTTTACCAATTCTTACAGTTGTTAATAGTTTAGGCGGTTTCGATAATGCATTTATGACTTACATTAACGCATTTATAAACTTTAACACTCAAGCAATGTTTACTTATATTAATATGGCTGCATGGTTCTTATTACCTATGGTTGTTTGTGTAATTTACACTATTATCGCTTTTGCGATGTTAATTTTTAATATCGTTAAAGGCTTTGATAAATATCATAACTACTCAACGTTATTCGCTCCTACTGTAGCATTTGCGTTTTATTTCATGATGATTTCTGCTGGTTTTAATTCTTGGAATTTCTTCTTCAGTGTGTCTTTATGGCCTAATATGATTATTGCTATTTTGATAATTCTTGCTACTATTTTAGGAATTGTAGCGAACGTCTTACGTAAAGTTGAACGTCAAAAAGTTAAACTTTTATCAACGCAAGCAATTATTAAAACAGTCTTTGGCTACGTTAGTGCAGCGATTGTCATTGCTGGCTTATTCCTAATATTCACTGATGCCTACTTTGTTCTTTCGGTTTCATATTTCATGCGACAAAATGTAACGAGTGCAACTCCACTTGATATAGTTCCGTTTATTTTCGGCGCTGTTAATTCAATTGTAGTGCCAATTTTCATGGGTTCAGCAACACAAGCATTTATCGGCTTAAGCACGGATGGTGTGCGTTATCGTAGTGCAATTGCTGGTGCTTCATTTGCATTAGCAAGTTACGTTATCATTCTCGTTGGCGATATCGTCACTAATTCTATTTCTACTCTTGCTATCGTTACCTATATCTTCCTTGCTTTAAGTGTCATCATCCTTGTTGCCGCTTCAGTGCTTGGTTACTTCAAACGTAAAGAAGATAATGCTTTATTACAAGAATACGTTGAGTAAGAATAATTAATTCGTTTAAGAAAATTGAGAGTCTAGAAAAATCTAGGCTCTTTTTTTCTATGTTTTTAAAACATAAAATGCTATATTATTAAGGCTATGGAAAAAGAATACATTAGAGCTAGATATCGCCATCAATTCGATAAGTTCAAAGATGAAACGTATGAACAACTTTTAAAAGACGAAAGATTTTGCTTTTCAAAAAACTTAACTCTTAAAGATTACGACAATATGAATGAAATTATTAAAAGCAAAGTTCAAGAACGTTTCGATAAAGATTTAAATGCACTTGTTAATTTAATTGTTTTAAGTGAAGGTATCGAAAATGAATCTAGCAAAGAAGAAATCAATAATTTGGTAAATGAAATATTGTTAGATTTTAAAAGCGAAGCAAATTATGAGACTTTAAGGCATTACCGATTTTCTAAATTATTTTTGAAGTGGGGTTTAATTGCGTTAGTGTTAGCGATCGTCATTTTTGCTATTATTTTTGCTTCGATTATTTGGACGAGGTAAAGAAGTTATGGAAAACAATTATTTAAATTGGGAAGAATATTTTATGGGCTTGGCCTTACTTTCTAGTTTACGTAGTAAAGATCCTAATTCTAAAGTGGGAGCTTGCATCGTTGATGATGATCATAAAGTAATTTCTATTGGTTATAATGGCATGCCTAAAACTTTAGATGAAGATAAATTATCTTGGAATAAAAACGAAGGTTTAGATTCTAAATATCTTTACGTCTGTCACGCTGAATTTAATGCAATTTTAAACGCAAAAGATGGTATTAGATTAAATGGATCGACACTTTACGTTACTTTATTTCCATGTAATGAATGTACGAAAGCGGTCATTCAATGTGGTATTAAAGAAATTATTTATTTAGATGATAAATATCACGATACTTTATCTTGCCAAGCATCGAGAAAGATGTTAGATCTTGCTGGCATTAAATATCGTAAATATGAAGGGCGAATGATCGAGGTGAATTTAAAGCGATGAGCGTGCTTCGTTTCGCACATGTCTTTGCATCTTATGAAGAAGGAAAGGACGTCTTGAAAGACGTTTCTTTTTCAATTGAAGAAGGTGAATTCGTTTCAATCATCGGCCATAATGGAAGTGGAAAGTCAACGTTAGCCAAATTAGCGGCAGGCCTAATGGAATTAGAAAAAGGTGAAATTTATATTTACGATGAATTACTTACTCCAAAAAGTGTTACTAAATTACGTAAAAGAATTGGCATCGTTTTTCAAAATCCTGACAATCAATTCATCGGTGCTTCAGTTGAAGATGATATTGCTTTCGGTTTAGAAAACCAAAACATTGAAAGAGAAGTTATGGTCGAACGAGTTAAGCAATTTGCTTCTTTAACTGGCATGGATAAATTCTTAGATAAAGAACCACAAAATTTATCAGGTGGGCAAAAGCAAAGAGTGGCTATTGCTGGGGTTTTAGCCATGAATCCTGATATTTTAATTTTAGATGAAGCTACAGCGATGCTTGATCCAAAGGGCCGTAAAGATATGATGGATATAGTCTTTAGATTAAGAAAAGATAAGCCTACTTTAACGATTATTTTAATAACGCACGAAATTGAAGAAACTTTACGTAGTGACCGCATCATTGCTTTAAATGATGGTGAACTTTATTTAGAAGGAACGCCTAATGAAGTTTATAAAAAAGAAGATAAACTTATCGCTATCGACTTAGACATTCCATTTTTATTTAAGATGAAGAAAGCTTTAAAAGAAAAAGGCATCGATGTTGATAACGTGACTGATTTAGATGACCTAGCGAGGTATTTATGCCAATTAAATGTGTGAATTTAAATTATGTCTACAATAAGAAAAGTCCATTAGAGCAAGAAGCTTTAAAAGATATTAATGTGGAAATAAAAGATGGGACTTATCTCGCAATTGTGGGTCATACAGGAAGCGGGAAATCTACTTTAGTAGAGCATTTTAATGGTTTACTTTTTCCAACTTCCGGCGAAGTTCACATCGATAATTATGTTTCGACGAATAAAAGAAGAAAAAATAAAAAAGATTTATTAGCGTTAAGGCAAAAAGTTGGCTTAGTGTTCCAATTCCCTGAATATCAATTATTTGAAGAAACAGTTCTAAAAGATGTTATGTTTGGACCAAAAAACTTTAAAGTAGCTTTAGAAGTAGCGGAAAAAAATGCAAAAGAAGCATTAAAAAGTGTTGGTCTAGATGAAAGTTATTATGAACGTTCACCTTTCGAATTAAGTGGAGGGGAAAAAAGAAGAGTCGCTATCGCGGGCATCTTAGCGATTAATCCTTCGACAATAGTCCTTGATGAACCAACTGCGGGTTTAGATCCAAAAGGAGCAAAAGAAATATTAAGTTTACTTAAAAAATTACATGAAGATGGTAAAAATATTATCTTAGTAACTCACGATATGGATATCGTTTTAAATGAAGTTGAAGAAGTTATTTTGTTAAAAGATGGTGAACTTATCGCTCATGAAGATCATCTTTCTATTTTTCAACACGATTTAGAAGATTTATCTTTAGAAGTTCCTAAATCGTATCAATTCGTTGAAACACTCAATAAGAATGGTTTTCATTTAGACGTATCTAAAGTACAAGATATTAATTATCTTGCAAACGAGATAGTTAAGGAGATTAAAAAATAAATAGGGCTAGTTTTACTTTAGGAAGTTACGTGCCATATAAGTCTTTTATCCATAAAATGGATCCAAGACAAAAAATAATAGCCTTAATTCTATTAATGGTCGCTATTTTTATGCCTTTGACTAATTTTACTTCTTCTTTTATCGTCTCAGGCACTATTTTTGTTTTCTTACTTGTCATTATGTTTTTGGCTCACGTCTCACTTTTAAATTTGTTAAAATCGCTAAGAGCGTTATGGTTCTTAATTATTTTCTTAATGTTAATTAATATTTTTATTCCTATTTCAGGAACGAATCATCCAGCTTTCAATATTGGTGATTTTACTGTTTATTGGGATTCTATCTTACAATCGTTAAAAATTGTTTTAAGATTATTTATGATGATTCAAGTGACGATGATTTTAACTTCGACCACTAAACCATTAGATTTAACTTACGGCTTAGAATGGTATATGACTCCTTTGAAATTAGTAAAGTTTCCTGCCCATGAAATTGCGATGGTCATCTCCATTGCTTTAAGATTTGTTCCTACTTTATTAGATGAGGCAGACCGTATTATGAAAGCCCAAGCTTCACGTGGTGTCGATTTTAAACATGGTTCTATTAAGATGAAATTTAAATCAGTCATCGCTTTAATAATTCCGCTTTTCGTTTCTTCTTTTCAAAGAAGTGAAGAACTTGCTAACGCTATGGAAGCAAGAAATTATGATCCAAGAGCCAAGCGTTCAAGATATCATGTATTAAAATATCATTTTAAAGATTTATTTTCTTTCCTTGTTTGTGGTGCGATTATGGGCTTTATTATTTATTTAAGTGTGGCAAATATCGATATATTAGGAGTCTTTGGAGTCATTAACGCATGGTAAGTAGAATTTTAGGTTTATTAAGTTATGATGGTTCTTATTTTAATGGCTTTCAAACGCAATTAAGTAACGATAGTGTGCAAGATGAAATAGAAAGAGTATTAAGTAAAATTCTTAATGAAAAAATAAGAATTGCTGCTTCAGGTAGAACTGATAAGGGCGTGCATGCATATGGTCAAACTTTCGTTTTTGATGTTAATAAAGAAGTTGATTTATTTAAACTGCAAGGAAGTGTGAATGCTTTACTTTCTAAGCACGTTAGACTTCTAGCTTTATATTTTGTTTCTTCTACGTTTCATCCTCGTTATAAAGCGATTAAAAAGCATTATCGTTACCGTATTTATAATGGTTCAATTTTACCTGTCTTCGACGTAGATAAAGTAGGTTTTATTAAAGATGAAATTGATGTTGATAAATTAAGTAAAACTTTAAAATTATTTGTAGGACAACATAATTTTTTCAATTTCACTAGTAAAGAAGAAGATAAAGATGGTTACGTTAGAACGATATTTGATATCGAAGTAAAAAAGAATGATGACTATATCGACATCGATTTATATGGGAATGGCTTCATGCGTTATATGATACGTATGATTGTCGGAACCGCGCTTGCAGTGACATTAGGAAAAGAAAAAGAAGACTACATTATAAAAAGATTAGATAATGAAGATAAAAATAAGACGATGTATAACATCGATGCCTCTGGCCTATATTTAATGGAGGTCTATTATTAATATGCAAGGTTTAATTGTCATAAACGCGCATGGTTTTAGCGAAAACACTTTTAAGCAAGTATCAGCGTTAAAGTCTAAATTCGATTTATTGAATGTAAGAGTTGATATTCGCACGAACGCGGATATTCTTGCTTACGTTAATGAAGAGGGAAATATTGAAGCCTCTTTTGTTAGAAATTATGATTTTGTCGTCTATTTAGATAAGGACCCTTACATTGCTTTAATGATCGAAAGAAGTGGAATAAGGATGTTTAATAAAGCTTCTGCGATTTATTTATGCGACGATAAAATGTTAACGCATATTGCTTTGGCAAATCACGGTATCAAGATGCCAAAAACTATTTCTTCCCCCTTAGTGTATGATAAATTTGTCGTAAAAGAATTTAAAGATCAATTATTGAAAGAATTTAGTTTTCCTTTAATTATTAAAGAAGTTTATGGTTCATTAGGATTAAAAGTTTATTTGGTGCATGATGAAAATGAACTTAGTTTCTACATGAAAAAATTAGTGAATGTTCCACACATTTATCAGCAATTCATTTCTTCCTCTTTTGGTAAAGACGTTCGTATCATCGTTATCCATAATAAAGTTATAGCTTCGATGGAAAGAAGTTCTAAAGATGATTTCCGTTCCAATATTTCTTTAGGTGGGATTGGTAAAAAAATTAAATTGAGCAAAGAATTCGAAGAAGTAGCAATTAAGGCTTCTAAAATCTTAGGCTTAGATTATTGTGGCATCGATATTCTTTATGGGCCAAATGGTGAACCTATTTTATGCGAAGTTAACTCTAATGCTTTCTTTGAACATATTTCAAAAATTAGTGATGTCGATGTTGCAGAAGTTTACGCAAAATACATCGTAAAGACGATGAAAGGACAAAAAAGAAGTAAAATTTAACGTAAACAAGTGCTTTAAATAGTGCTATTATTTATAAACGAGGTGAAAATTTATGGGTAGACATTTTGAAGTCAGAGCCAAAGCCATGGAAGCTACAGCAAAGAAAAAATCTGCGATTTACATGCGTGCTTCCAAAGAAATTTATATTGCCGCTAAGCAGGGGACGCCTGATCCCGATTCCAACTTAGCGTTACGTTCCGCTATCGATAAATATAAGAGTCAAGGGGTACCAAAAGATGTCATCGAAAGAGCGATTAAGAAAGCAGCTGGAGGCGAACAAGAAGCCTACATCGCTGGTCGTTATGAATTTTTTGGTCCGGGTGGTTCTTTACTTATCGTCGATTCATTAACTGATAATCCTAATCGTGCTTTAGTGGAAATTAAAACCGCAATCGTGCGTAAGGGTGGTCACATGGCTAACGTCTTATATAATTTTGAAGAAAAAGGACTCTTTGCTTTTAATGGCGCAAAAGAAAGTGAAGTGGAAGAAGCTTTAATTTTAAATGACGTCGATGTGACTGAAGTAACAGAAGATGACGGGGAAATTACTGTTTTAGTCGCGCCACACGACTTTTCTAAGGCGCGTGATATTTTAACCGAACAATTAGGAGTTAAAGATTTCTTAGTAAGTGAAATTCAATTTATTCCAAATGAAAAAATTACTCTTTCGGGGGAAGATTTAGAAAAGTTTACAACGCTTATTGATACGCTTGAAGAATTACAAGACGTCCAAGCAATCTATCACAACGTGCAATTATAAATTTAGGCTATCGAACAAATAATTGAAAACATCTTTTAAATCATCTTGAATAACTAAATTAGCGAGGTGATCAAAAGGTGTTTTTTCTTTATTAATTATTACTAAATTTGTTCCTTTAAAATAATTGATGAGCCCACTTGCGGGATAGACTCTTAAAGAAGTGCCTAGAATGATCATCGTATCAGCTTTCAATGTCGAGTGTAATGCTTTATCTAAAATATTTTGATCAAGTGGTTCTTCATATAAAACAACATCAGGTTTAATAAGACTATGACATTTTGGGCATCTAGGAAGAGGTTTTAATTTTAAAATATCTTTTAAAGAATAATAAGAGTGACATTTGATACAATGATTAGAAAAAATAGTGCCATGCAATGGATAGACATTCTCTTTAATTAAAGATTCGTGCAATCCATCAATGTTTTGTGTAATAATCGAAACTTTTTTATTTTTATCTAAAGATAATTTATATAAAACTTGATGGACGATATTGGCTTTGGCTTCCTTATGGACCATAAAATTAAAATAATAATCATAAAATGTATCAGGATGAGCAAAGAAGAAAGTATGCGATAAAATTGTTTCTACAGGAAGAGCGTAACGTATTTGAACAGAACGAACACTTGTAGGGGAGCGAAAATCAGGGATAGAAGATAAAGTTGAAACGCCAGCCCCTGTTAAAAAGACGAGATTTTTAGCATTTTCAATAATCTTTTTAAGCTTAATTAAATCTAATTCCTTCATGTGTTTATTATAGCAAAAAAAGAATGAATTAAATAAGTTAAATAAATGTATGTTTCACACATTTTTTAATAGATTGAAACCATCGTTAAAAAGAAAATCAACGATTTTTCTTTTGACAGGCTGAACTTAAATATGTATATTTATACGTGGCACTTAACTGCCTAAATTGTAGTCCCGGTAAGAATACAGTTTGGTTCAGGAGGTCAAAATTATGCAACGTCAAACTACGTTAGCGAAACCACGCGAAGTCAAACGTACATGGTATGTCGTCGATGCAACAGATAAACCATTAGGTCGACTCGCTTCGGAAGTAGCGGTTGTGTTGATGGGTAAAAATAAACCCACTTACACACCAAATGTTGATTGCGGTGATTACGTCATCGTCATCAACGCCAAAAAAGTTGCCTTAAGTGGCAATAAACTTCTTCAAAAGAAGTATTACAATGTTTCCGGTTATTCCGGTGGCTTACGCACTAGAAGTGCGAAAGATATGGTCAAACGTTATCCAGAAGAAATGATTGAACGTTCCGTCTGGGGAATGTTACCAAAAGGCCCACTTGGTCGAAAAATTTTGAAAAAGCTTTTCGTTTATGCGGGCGATGAACATCATCACGAAGCACAAAAACCAGTCGTGCTCGAAGTGGTGAAGTAAGGAGTGAAGTATGGCAAAGAAAGAAACTCTTCAATATTATGGCACTGGTCGTCGTAAATCTTCCATTGCTCGTGTCTATCTTACTCCCGGTAAAGGTAAAATTATCGTCAATGGTGTAGATGTCGATACTTACATGCCACATGACACACTCGTGATGGATTTAAAACAACCTCTCGAAGTTAGCGGTAATGCGGATAAGTTTGATGTCAATGCTCATGTGCAAGGCGGCGGCTTCAGTGGTCAAACTGGAGCGTTACGTCTCGGCATCGCTAGAGCCTTACTCGAAGCTGGTGTCGATCGTAAGGTTTTAAAAGATCACGGTTTACTTACTCGTGATAGCCGCGCTAAAGAACGTAAAAAATACGGTCTTAAAGCTGCAAGACGTGCGCCACAATTCGTCAAACGTTAATACTTTATTTTTACTTCAAATTGCCATCAGCGAAAACCTGATGGCTTTTTTTGTTGCAATTTAGTTTTGTTTAGTTTTATAATACTAAATCGTCAGCGATATGGGTCTTTAGCTCAGTTGGTTAGAGCGCACCCCTGATAAGGGTGAGGTCGATAGTTCAAATCTATTAAGACCCACCAATATCGAAGACTTAGGCCCCTGATGACAGGGGCTTTATTTGTAAAAAGGATACTTAGCTCAGTTGGGAGAGCGTTTCCTTCACACGGAAGAGGTCGTAGGTTCGATCCCTATAGTATCCACCAGAAGGATGCCGTCTTAGCACAATTGGCAGTGCAATTGATTTGTAATCAATAGGTTGGAGGTTCGAGTCCTCTAGACGGCACCATATTTATATTTAATGCAGCTATGGCGGAATTGGCAGACGCGCTAGACTTAGGATCTAGTGAGGCAACTCGTACAGGTTCAAGTCCTGCTAGCTGCACCATTTTAAAAAATATCTTGATATTTTTATAAAATGCATCAAGTTATTGATATAGTGTTATCCGAGAAATCGGGCATTTTTTAATTTTTGAGCATCTTGGTAGAAAATGTTTTAAAGCTCGAACCTAGGATTACGGTTCTACTAGAAAAATGAAACCCCTAAATGAGCACCTAAATGAGCACCTAGACGTTAACGAAAATAATAGGGAGAATGCTGTAATTTAACTGATAAAAGCAAACCCATATATCACATACGATAAAATATCAGCAAAATTAAATGTTTCTGTTGCAACGACAAGAAGAATTTTTTCGGCACTAAAAAAGAAAGGAATTCTTGTTGGCTATAGGACAAACAAACATGATAAATGGGAATTAAAAGATTAAATAAATAGTTTAATATTAGATGGTGAGCAAATTTATAATACCGATGCAATACTGATGCAACACTTTGCACTATTTTATCGAAAATTCTTGACTTTGTCGGGGGGGGGGTAAAATTAATAAAAGGAGAAATTAACTATGGATGATAATTTAACAAAAAAAGTTGAAGAGATAAATAAAGAGGAATCAGCAAGAAGAAAAAATAAATTAATTGCTCTTGCGATAATTGGAGGCTCGACACTTTTTGGAATTTTAATTGCCATACTTTACTTGATTTCTGAAATTACTAGCAAAGATGAAATTAATGTTGATCAATTAGTGGGGACAATGATTGCAATTATTGTTGTTTTTGCTGCATGTGGTGTAGGTGGATATTTTCTAGGTTACAAACTAGGTTACAAATTAATTCCGTTTATTAAAAAATCATTTAAAAAATCCGTAGTCAAACACAAAATCAATAAAGATAAAAGAGAAAAAGAAAATATCGAGAAAGCCGCCAAAATCGAAGAAAAAAGAAAAAATACCATTGATGCAGATTTTGTTCTTGAACTCGGCAAAGGATATTATCGACAAGGAAATATTATTACCGGTAGGCGAAAAGAAGTATTGAACAGAGCTTTATTTATGAATACTTCTGCTAAAATGTTTCAAATATTATATCCAGATTATCCAGAAGGAACGGGCTTCGTTGGTATTGATGTGAAGATTACAGAAGCCCTACCTTACGATGCCTTAATCAAATATGAAAAGAGCGAAAATATCAAAACGTTTGAACATATAAGCGGGTCAATGATTGAGCATAAACACGGTATTTTAGAAACCGGCATTAACGCATCAGCACATAGTAAGACTAAAACCAGTGGAGTTAATTTAGATTCGATTAAAATAATTATTTATCTAAAAAGTAAAGAACATTCGGTTGTTATCTTTACGATTAAAAACGAGCAAGATGCCTTACGTTTACAAGTAAAATTAGATGATATATTAAAAGAAAACGGCCAAACAAAAGAATAATTTTGTTGAAATTTTCTTTTTAAGGAATAAATTTTTAATAGAATAATTACTACACCACAAAACAATTGGTGAATCTAATTAATAAATAGTATTCAATATCAAGAAAAGGAAATTGCTTTGACAACGCAATAATGGAGTCTTTTTTTTTGGTATCGCAAAGCCCATACGTTTGCCTTTAGTCGCGTCAATTCTGTCTAATTGAATTTATACTCGACAATTTAATAACTTCAAACGTAAGCAAAGAAGTGACAATAAGCATTTATTAAGGGGGTTCGTTTATCTAGTAAGGGTTTCGTTTTGCTAGTAGGGGTGTCATTTTGTATCAAAGCGATAGCACAAAGACATCTTATAACTAACATTTTGATACAAAGTAATGGTGTCAAAATTAACTATATTTGCTCGAGGAATCAGACATTTTTATAAAGTGCTTTATGCTAGTAGATATAAAGCCTTATTATCTTTCTAGCACTGGTCCTAGATCTAATAGAACTTATATTAGGGTAGGTAGAAGTAAAAGATGTGCTACAGATGGCAAAATTTTATCCATGATAAGAGATTATTCTCAAATGAATTGGGAGGATGAAATCTCATCAAATCAAGAACTTCATTTTTCGTATGCTAAGTTGTACTTTCATGAAAAGAATCAAGAATTTAATGAAGATAAATATTTTCCAATTGGAATCAAAAATAGTTATTCTATGTATACAAATTTAGCATTGTTATTGAGTGATGAAAATCCTTTTGTTGTAAAAATGGCCTGCTATGACAATGTTCTTAATTTTAAGTATAAAAAAGAATTTTCGGGCTCAATTATTAAAATTACAACTGATGTATTAAATCAAGCAGAGATGTTTAATGTTACATCAGCTGTTATTCCAGAAATAGGTGGAATAAGGCAAGACACAAAATCTTATCCTGATAAAAGTCCTAGAGAGGCTATTTTAAATGCTTTATGTCATGCTGATTATAGCATGCCGTCTAATATTAAAATTGAATTTTATGCCGATAGAGTTGAAATCTTGATTCATTCTTCTAAAGAAAAGGATATGATAAAACAAAAAAGACTCGAATTAAAATACGATGATTTAATAAAAGAGCTAAAAGAATTAGAGCATCAGAAAGAAGAAGTAAATGATAAACAAAATAAAATAAAAACATTCATTTCTAATCTAAAAATAGATCTTATTCAATTAATGACTTTGACGAAGAACTATTTAATATCATGATTGATAAGGCGATTCAGAGGATAAAAAATTAGATTTATCAAAAAACACTACCCTTAAACGCAATTTAACGATATAATAATACTGAAGGAAATAGAGTTATGAAAAATAAAATTTATCCTCGAGAAAAGTATTTATCAAAAATTAGACCATTCTATGATAGCGATATTGTAAAAGTTATCACAGGCATTAGAAGGTCTGGAAAAACTTCAATTTTAAAAGCAATTATTAGTGAATTAGAGTCAAGAAATTTATCTGAGAGAATTATATATTTGCCACTTGATAAGAGAGGTTATAAAAACATTGTTACACCAAAGCAACTTGAAGATAAAATAGAAGAACAAATTTATGACTCAGGTATGTATTATTTAATAATTGATGAAGTACAAAATGTTAAGGGCTTTGAAAAAGTAGTGCTTCAATACGAAGAAGAAGGTTATTCTATATTTTTAACTGGTTCAAATTCATACCTTTTAAGCGATGAAATATCCACTAAATTAACTGGAAGATACTTAACTTTTGAAACATATCCACTAGATTTTTATGAATATCTTGAAATGAAAAAGTTCTTTAACAAATCAATTAAGGAAAATATTTTTGATGAATTTAATTCTTATATTATAGAAGGAGGCTTTCCAAAAGCTTTAGAATTTGATGATCTTAACGCTAAACAATTATATACAAGTGAGTTAATATCAGAAATTTTTAATAAAGATGTAAAAACTAGAAACAGAATATCAAATAAAGCACTTTTTGAAAGAATTCAGTCATATATTATCAATAACTATACATCATCATTTTCTCTTAAAAATTTCTATGATTCATTAATAAAAGCGGGTGTTAAGACAAAGCTTACAACTATTAAAAATTATATAGAAATTTTAAAGAAAGCTAAAATTATATATGAATGTAATAGGTTTGATTTAAAATCTAAAAAGTCCTTGTTAAGAGAGCAAAAATATTATCTAGCTGATTTATCTTTATATTTTTCAACTAGTGTTGATAATAGTTTAAATTATGGTTCATCGCTAGAAAATCTTGTTTATTTATATTTAGTTAGTAATGGATACCAAGTAAGTATAGGAAAAATTGGTAATTTTGAATGTGACTTTATTGTAAGAAAGAAAAATGGTGAGTATGCATATATTCAAGTTACTTATATGATGACGGGGAATCAAAAAAATAAAGAAAGAGAATATAGACCATTTAGAAAAATCAAAGACGGCTATCCTCGATATATTATTTCTCTTGATATTTTTAAG
>CASFRI010000015.1 GCA_949297055.1 uncultured bacterium
AAATTTGAAGCATTATTTGGCGGATTAGACCGTGATCACGAAGTACAATATCGTCTTCTTTTTACCCCACTTGCGCAGCAAAACCTCATCGAACTCATCACTAATCCTGTTCCATTTGGCGATGATTTTACATTCATCAAAAGAAAAGAATTAAATTATATCGCTACAACTCACTCTCAATCTTTTGATATTTCGGGTGAGCCACGTAATTATATCCATTATAGTGTTAATAAGACGAAAGAAAATTTTATGAACTACATCGATAATTATTTTAAATGCGTCTACTTCGATTTAGCCCCATTAATTTCTATTCCTCTTTATCAACAACACAAGCCTAAGGAATACATTTATAAAAAGAACTATATGCGTAACTACACATCTTATGATGAAGAAGCAATCGTCAATCATTTCGATTACCATCGCTTCTTACATCCATCAAGTGTCACTCGCGCTATATTGAAAGTTCTAAGTCCTTATAAGAAAGGCAAGACTGACCAAGTTACTGTGAGAGCGCATTCTTTTGAAGGCATTCCACGTGTCGAATACGTCACAGTTATGGGAGGAGATGGTAATCCTCACGCTGTGCCAGTTCCTTGGACTGAATATCTTCCATTAACTCAAGATACACCAATATCTATTAAACGTTTCGCTAATTCAAGATACGAATATAATTCGCATCAAACTACACTTATTGAAAAATTTGGTAATCGTTTCAATGAAGAAAGTGCAACATATAATCGTGGTTACGTCGCTTACTTTGCTGATCCCGAAGATGATAATATCGATAGTGAAATTGATAAATTATTTAGATATAATAAAGTTAATAGGGAGGATTAATACTTATGGCAAATGCATTAGATGAATTAAGCGGTCCAACGATGGAAGAAGGTCGCGATACACGAGTCATCGCAAAACAAATACCTGTGACGATTGGAAAAGGAAGTAAACGTTTAGTCATATTCCTTTACATCATCACTTTTAGTATATTCTGGTTCAAAAAGAAAAAACTCGAAAGTCATTTCATGCAATTAGAGCAAAAAATTAACACAAATGCTTCAGAAATTGATAATTATCTTGAACAACGTGTGATGATTTTACAAAATGCAGCAAAACTTCTTGATAAAGCTATCGATTTAGATAAGACGACGATGACCGAAATTGCAAAATATCGTTCTGGTTCCGCAAGTAACGAAGAAATTCGTAATGATATTGCTACTAAGATGGAAAATATCGGCCATCAAATTAGTGTCGCTTTCGAACAATATCCGGATTTGAAAGCCCACCAAGAACTTGCTGATTGTTTACAACAAAATTCTTATTTACAACGTGAAATTACAGCAGCAAGAACAGTTTATAACGATACCATCAATCAATGGAATAAAGATGTTAACCAATGGCTTTTAAAACAATATGTTGCCGCGAAAGCTGGCTACACTACTCGTATTCCATTTGCAACTTCTAGTGAAATTAGAACGCAAGCAAGACAAGTATTCTTTTAATCAAGCGATATAGTTAATTTAACAAAGGGACTTGTGTCCCTTTTTTTATTTTTAAATTTTTTATAATTTATTATTTATAAATTAGCAAAATTTTACTAAAATATGTAGCATAAGGAGTTTTGTCAAAAATGAGTGAAACAACAAATAAACGTACATCTAAACCAGTAAAATCAATAGCTGTTCTTACAAGTGGCGGTGATGCACCAGGCATGAATGCAGCTTTAAGAGCGGTCGTAAGAAGTGCTCTTAAGTATGGACTTGAAGTCTTTTTCGTCAACGATGGCTACAAAGGACTTGTCGAAGGTGACATCCACCCCGTTATCGATCGCAACTTTGTTAAAGATATCATCAATCGTGGCGGCACGATCATCCAATCAGGTCGACTTCCAGAATTTGCTAAACTAGAAGTACAAAAGAAGGCCGTTCTTCAATTAAAACGTCGTAACATCGATTCTCTTATCGCTATCGGCGGGGACGGAACGTATCGTGGTTTATTAGCTTTATCAAAACTTGGTGTCCACTGTATCGGCATTCCTGGCACTATCGATAATGATATCGCTAGCACCGATTTTACGATTGGATTCGATACGTGTCTTAATACCATCTGTGATTGTGTCGATAAGATTCGTGATACTTCTTCTTCTCACCAGAGATGTTCTTTAATTGAGGTCATGGGTCGTCACTGTGGTGACTTAGCAGTTTTTAGCGGTATCGCTGAAGGTGTTGAAGCTGTCATCACTTACGATTATCAAATTCCAGAAGATGAATTTATCAACGATTTAAGAGAACTTGAAAAGAAGAAAAAACACCACGCTATCATCTTAATTTCTGAAAACTTATTAGATATTAACGAACTCGCTAAAAAAATTAATCGTGAGACTGGTTTCGAATGTAAGACGGAAGTCTTAGGAAGATTACAAAGAGGCGGTAAACCAAGTGCTTTTGACCGTATCTTAGCCTCCAAACTAGGTAATCACGCCGTCGAAACATTAATTCAAGGTCGTTATTGCCGCGTCACTGGTATCATCGCTAATGAAGTAAGAGATATCGATATTGATGAAGCACTCGCTATGCCGCGTGACCGTAAAGAAAATCTTACACGTTTACTCGATATATTGAGGTAAAAAAATATGAAATTTACAAAGAAGACAAAAATCGTCATCACTGTCGGACCAGCTTCCGATACTTATAACAAAATTAAAAGACTTGCTTCATTAGGCGCTAACGTCGTTAGACTTAATTTCTCGCATGGAACTCACGAAGACCACAAAAAGAAAATTGATATCGTTCGTGATTTAGAAAGAAATGAAGAAATTTATCTCCCTATCTTACTTGATACACGCGGTCCAGAAATTCGTACTGGTTTATTCGAAAATAATGGGGTCGTCATCAAAAGAGGACAAACGTTCCGTATTACGATGAAAGAATGTCTCGGTACGAAAGATAAATTTTCCGTTTCTCACGCCGGCATGTTCGACGATGTAAAAATTAAGGACCGTATTTTAATTGACGATGGCAATTTCGAAGCAGTCGTCATGCAAAAAGATAATAAAAATCGTGAGCTTGTTTGTAAGGCAATGAACACTCACTTGGTGAAAAACCGTAAATCGATCAATTTACCAGCTTCTAAACTATCTTTGCCTTACATTTCTAAGCAAGATGAAGAAGATTTGAAATTTGGTTGCGAAAATGATGTCGATTATATCGCTGCTTCTTTTACTAGGCGTAGACAAGATATTTTAGATATTAAAAAAGTTTTGGCAAAATATGGAAAACCTAACATTCCTATCATCGCTAAGATTGAAAATCCAGAAGGTGTAGAAAATATCGATGATATTTTAGATATCGCTGATGGCATCATGATTGCAAGAGGCGACTTAGGGGTAGAAATTCCAACGGAAGATGTACCTATCATCCAACGAGAATTCGTCCAAAAAGCTCGTCGACTTGGAAAACCCGTCATCACAGCTACTCAAATGCTCGATAGCATGCAAACTCACCCACGTCCAACACGTGCGGAAGTAAGCGATGTTTTTACCGCTATTTCTGAAAGCACAGATTGCGTCATGCTAAGTGCTGAATCAGCCTCAGGTGAATATCCTTTTGAAGCTGTCGAAATGCAAGCTAAAATTGCTGCTAAGACAGAAAAATATCTCGACTATAAGAAACTTTGTGAAGAAGCATATTATTCTTCTCAACGAGGCAATAATGATGCTATTGCTAATTCAATTGCTAATACTGCCATCTTAATTCATGCTAAACTTATCGTCAATTTTACAAGCGATGGTACTTCCGCAATGCGTCTTGCTAAAGCCCGCCCTATCGCTCCTGTTCTTTCTTTAAGCTCCGATCGTAAAGTTGTTTTAAAACTTGGCTTAATTTGGGGCTTATATAACGAACTTATTGCTTCCATTCCTACGAACATTTTTGAAATGACTAATATGGCAAGACAATATGCTTATAATTGTGGCTTAAAGCGTGGTGATACAATTATTGTCACTGGCAACATCGATCAAACGAAGGACAATTCCGATTTCTTAGAAATCATTAAAATTTAATTATGCTAAAGAGAGTTATTTCTATCGACTTAGGTGGCACGAACATTCGAGCAGCCATCATCAATTCTAATCTTCGCATCGAAAAAGTTATTAAATCTTCGACTGAAAAATTAAATTTTGACATTCTTTTTCATCAAGTTATAGATTTAATTGATGAACTGATGACATCAAAATATCCAATCGATGCGATATGTTTTGGTGTAGCTGGAAGAGTAAGGCTTGATGGTTACATCGATGAACTTCCTAACTTACATATGTCAGATATTCCTTTATCTAGTCTTATTTCTAAAAAATATCATCTACCTGTTTTTGTTATTAATGACGCGCATGCGGCTGGCCTTGCGGAAGCGACCGCTGGTGCGGGTAAACGTTATCATCGTTCCTATTTTATTACTATCTCCACTGGCTTCGGTGGAGCGATGTTCATCGATAAAAAATTCGCTGTAACAAGTGATGAAGTTGGCCATACCTTATTTGAATACAAAGGGAAATATTATGAATTAGAGCATCTTGTAAGCGGGACTGGTATCAAAAATTTGTGCAGTATAAATGGTTTGAATATCACTTCTTCAAAAGAGATGTTCGAAGGAGTAAAAGAAAGCAAAGTAGACTTTATTAAAGTCTATGAAGATTGGTTAAATCTTCTTTCTAGCGCTTTCCAATACATCGCCAAAACTTTCGAAGTAGAAGTTTTTACCATTACTGGAGGTGTGATGAAATCACAAGATATTTTCTTCACTAATTTTAAAAATCGTAATAAAAATTTAAAGATTGTTCCCTGCCATTTCAAAGAAGACGCTGGTCTTATTGGAGGGGCGGTATACGCCTTAGATCATGTCAAATAGATTTCCTGGTGACAATTTTCGTCGTAACGTCATCACGACGATCGTCTCTTTTTCCGTTTTGCTTTTAATTACTATTATCATTATTGTTTCTTACGTTCTCGTCATGATGAATAGATATTCCATCGCTCTTTCTTTGACATTCGATAAAGATGATCAAAGTGCGACTTGGGATGTCATTCCTCCGACAACTGAGACAGTTTTAGAATTTAAAACAAATGAAGAAAAAGGCGTCGATTATTTATATTTAGATAACGATGATTTAAATATTACTTTTATAAGCCAAGAAAAAGCCGAAAATAAACAAAGGCCTCATATTATTAATATTTACCGTGATTTTGAATTCGTGCCCCTACAAATTTCAGGAACTCCTTCTGCTTCTAAAGATCATTATTTACTTAAAGCTTACGACTCTAATCATAACTTAATGAAAGAATATAAAATTAGTGACACATTGAGCGAAACTTATTTTTCCTTCACTCTTGATTCATATTATTCGTATTACGAATTTTCTTACGTTAACACGGTGAAAAATTTCGATAGTGAAAAAGATGCTTATTACGACGTTAATCTTTTATTTTACGGGGTCGAAATCTTTTATTAAAATAGTTGCAAATTAATATATTTGCATTACAATTAAAGTGCGTTGAAGAAGACAAGATTATATCTTTTCTTAGCCTAGAGAGATGAAATTTGGTGCAATTCATCCTAAGTTAGATATAGTTACCACTTCGGAGCTCGATGAAAACCAATTCATCCGTCAGTCGCGTTAAGACGATTAAAGCGTGCATATGATTCATATGTGAATTAAGGTGGTACCGCGCAACAAGATGCGTCCTTAAGTGGGCGTTTTTTTTTATCAAAGGAGAAAAATAAATATGGAACTTGATAATGAAGCATTGAGATTACTTCGCCACTCCTCCGCACATATTTTAGCGGAAGCAGTATTAAAACTTTATCCTGATGCCAAATTAGGTATCGGCCCCACAATCGAAGAAGGCTTTTATTACGATATTAAATTCACTAATCCAATCGTCGATGCAGATTTAGCTAAAATCGAAAAAGAAATGCATAAACTATTAAGCACGAATCGAAAGATTGAAAAAGAGATTATAACTTATGAAGACGCTAAAAAGCTTTTTAAAGATAATCCTTACAAATTAGAATTAGTCGAAGAATATCATAAAGAAGGTCGCGAATTAAGCATTTATAAACAAGGTAGTTTCTACGATTTATGCGCTGGGCCGCATCTAGAAGAAACTAAACCAATTAAATATTTTAAATTACTATCGCTTGCGGGTGCATATTGGAGGGGCGATACTAAAAACGATCAATTAACAAGAATATATGGTACAGCCTTCTACAGCCAAGAAGATTTAAATAATTATTTAACTCTCGTCGAGGAAAGAAAAAAAAGAGACCACCGCCTCATCGGTAAAGAAATGAAAATTTTTATGATGTCAGAATATGGTCCTGGTTTCCCCTTCTTCCTTCCAAATGGTATGATCATTCGCGACGAATTAGAAAATTATTGGAAAGAATTGCATCGTTTACATGGTTATGAGTTCGTCTTAACTCCGACGATGTTATCAAAAGAATTGTGGCTCACTTCCGGTCATTATGCGAATTATAAAGATAATATGTTCTTTTCACGTATCGATGAAAAAGAATTTGCTATTAAACCGATGTCTTGTCCTGGTGCAATGCTAGTTTATAAAAATGATTTGCATTCATATCGTGAACTTCCTATTAGATTAGCAGAACTTGGTCACGTTCACCGTTACGAGGCTAGCGGCGCACTTTCTGGTCTTTTTAGAGTAAGAGCGTTCACTCAAGACGATGCACACATTTTCTTAAGAGAAGATCAATTACAAGATGAAATCATCACTTTATTAAAACTTTACGATACGGTCTACAAACAATTTAATCTTTCTTATCACATCGAACTTTCCACTAGACCATTAGATAAATATATTGGAAGCATCGATATATGGGATAAATCAGAACATGCTTTAGAAGAAGCGATTAAACATCTTGGTATTCCTTATAAGATTAACCCCGGTGATGGAGCCTTCTATGGTCCAAAACTCGATTTTAAATTAAAAGATAGTATGAATCGCATTTGGCAATGCGGAACTATTCAACTAGACATGAACTTACCAGAAAGATTTGATATTACTTACATCGATCAAAACAATGAGAAAGTTAGACCAATCATGCTCCACCGCGCTATATTTGGTAGTATCGAACGATTCATTGGTATCTTAATTGAAAATTATGCTGGTCACTTCCCTCTTTGGTTAGCTCCTGAACAAGTTGCTATCTTACCAGTCGCTAAGCCACACGAAGAAAAGGCTAATGAAATTGCTTCAAAACTAAAAGAATTAAAATTACGTCCAATCATCTTCACTAGTGAAGAAAAACTTGGTTACCGCATGAGACAAGCACAAATAAGAAAAATCCCATATACGATTGTCTTAGGCGATGAAGAATTAAATTCTAATTCTGTCACTTATCGTAAAGCGATGCAAAAAGAACAAATTAATGTTTCTTTAGATGAATTCATCGCTATGCTTAAAAAGGAAAGAGATGAAAGAATTTAATTCTAAAATCTTTTTAGATTTTATTCCTCAAAATATTAAAGAAGATAACTCTTTTCATGACCGCATCACGATTAGAGCTATCCTTCTAGATGAACGTAATTTTATTTGCCTTCATCAAATTAAAAGGGATGATATTTTTGGTAAACTAACTTATTTAGAAACACCAGGTGGAGGAAAAGAAAAAGAAGAATCATTAGAAGATGGTTTAAGAAGAGAAATCTTAGAAGAATTAGGTTACACTATCGAGATAATAGCTTATCTAGGTGAAGTAAAAGATACTTACGATTTAATTAAGCAAAGAAATGATGTCCACTTCTTCTTAGCCAAAATTAAAGAAGATACGCATCACTTACACCGCGTCTCAAGAGGCGATTCACTCATCGAAAAATCGTTGAGACTACCATTAAAAGAAGTGATAAAAAGATATGAAAATTACGAAGATCAACCGCTTCTTAACGTAGTTAAACAACGCGAATTACCGTTTTTTAAAAATTTAGTTGATAAATTGGACATATTAGTCTAATATATTCATTGCGAAAACGTAGAAAGAAGAAAGCCCATTTCTCACCAGATTGACTTAAGTTAGTTGGTTGACGCTACGATATCAGAATAATTTGATATTTAACGGGCTCTCTTCGGGTCCGTTTTCTTATTGAAGGAGGCTGATTAATATCTATAACAACAATCTTCCACAAGGTAAAAAACCCAATCGTCAAGATGAATTAGTGAACGAAAGAATTCGTTTTAACGAAGTTCTTCTCATCGGTCCAAAAGGCGAACAACTTGGTGTCGTCTCACGTCGCGTCGCTTTAGAAACAGCGGAGCGTTACGAATTAGACCTTCTTTGCGTCGCCCCTAACGCTAACCCACCCGTGTGCAAAATCTTAGATTATGGTAAACATCGTTTCGAAGCCCAAAAGAAAGCGAAAGTTGCTAAGAAAAATCAAAAGATCATCCAAACTAAAGAAGTACAATTGACACCGATGATCGGTGAACATGACTTACTAGTAAAAGTGAAAGCCGCTATCCGCTTCTTCGAAGATGGTAGCCGCGTCAAAGTGGGCGTAAGATTCCGTGGCCGTCAACTAGCCCATCCGGAAGTCGGTCAAGAGACGATTGAAAAATTTATCGACTTAGTGAAAGATTATTCCGTTGTAGAAAAAGCCCCCTACATGGAAGGTAAATGGCTTAACGCTATCTTAGCTTCCAAAATCAAAAAATAGATATAAGAAAAGGAGAAAAGATCATGCCGAAGATGAAAAGCAAAAAAGCTTTAACCAAAAGGGTTAAAGTGACTGGAACCGGTAAATTGGTCCGCCACAGCGCTTACACCGGTCATAACAGTCATCAAAAAACGACCAAACAAAAAAAGAGACTTTCTAAAGCGAGTGTCGTTGATCATAGCGACTACAAGCGTATTAAGGATCTTATTCAATAAGAAGGAGGATAGAAAACTATGGCAAGAGTTAAAGGTGGTCCAAAGACCCATTTAAGACGTAAAAAAGTATTGAAGATGGCCAAAGGTTACTATGGCTCCAAACATCTTCTTTATAAGACGGCCAAAGAACAAGTAATGCATTCATTAAATTATGCATTCGCACACCGCCGTGAAAGAAAAAGTGATTTTAGAAAATTATGGATTCGTCGTATCAATGCGGCTTGCCGTATGCACGACATCTCTTATAGCCGCTTTATGAATGGCTTAAAGGTCGCAAATATCAATCTTAATCGTAAGATGCTCGCTGAAATCGCTATCGCTAATCCTGATGATTTCAAATCGCTCGTCGATCAAGCTAAGAAAGCACTAGCGAAATAACAATTCCCTGTTATTCATCAAACTAAAGTGGGTTTCAATAATCCACTTTTTTTGTTATATTTAAATTATGAGAAATAAATTTCATTTTCTCTTAGCTAAACTAAGCATATTTTTATTAATACCTTTTACTTTATCATCTTGTTATTTTATAGGCATTTTACTAAGTGAACACCCTAAAACTGAAGCAGATGAAATCATGATACAAGAATATTATGAACAGTTTGTGCTTCCTAAAGATCCTTATGCAAAATTAGAAGATGTCGATTATTATGAATTTTTATCATCCACTGCTAGCGATGAACATAAATTAAGCATCTTTTGCGTTTGGCAAGTATTTGAAGATACTTCTGAATGGTCTTTAAAAATCGAGAACATAATTTTTTATTTCTATCACAAAATTGAATTTTTTATTTTTGACCTAGCGGATTTATCATTTCATAACATTCAAGAAAAAGTAGAGGAAGGAATATTTAGCCTAAAGGAAGTAACTAGGCTCTTCGAATACTTTGAATATTATAAAAATAGATTCACAATTGTTTGAAAGGAAAAACACATATGAAAAAAATGTTACTTGCACTTTTAATTTCAACTTCTGTCATGCAATTCAATGTTATTAGTATTGAAAAGAATGATACAGAAATAGAAGAAAATAAAACTTCTCAAAAATATGAAGTAACCGCGCCAGATTGGAGTAGAGAACAATATTTGAAATATTATTTTGAAAATGATATATTTCCTTCTAATTCTCCTGACGGTACTGACACGAAACTAACTTCTGGTCTTATACAGCCTTATTTAACATCTAAATATGGCGCAGGACATATTTGGTCAATAGATGAAAATGAAAGCACCACGGTTGAAACTACTTATGGTGGTATTCCTTCAAATACTTTCGAATCGAATTCGATTTTACAAGATGCTAAAGAAGAATCAACTATAAAAGATTATGAATACATCGGGTGTGGACCAATAGCTTTAATAACACAAATAGATTATCTAGTTAAATATGCAGGATATTCACAATTTATCGCAGATTACGAAGAAAATGAGCAAAGAAAAAATTTCTACATAGACCTTTTTAATACTATTACAACATATCCATCAAATGGAGTACCTGCCAATTATTTAGAAATGATGGGTATAACCTTTCCTGATGGAACTTTTACTTTTCCCTTCGATTTAGTCAATGGTGCCAGCCAACTTTTTCTTAATTACAATATCACAACAGGAATAGGACATGAAGAAGTAAATCCTGATGGAACATATCGTAAGATGATGGAAATATATGGTGATTTGGCACCATCAATCTTGCCTTACGAAGATAAGATAATTAATCTGGTGTCATCTATAGATTCAGGCATGCCAGTTATTTGGTGGACTACAAATTATGCTGGTGAATTTTCTAATCACTATATGAATATTTTTGGCTATGAACTATGGAGAGGCGTAGATTCAAGCGGTAACGAAATTACTCAACTATTTTTCAAACTGCGCAATAATGGTGGTAGTGATGTTATCCATTATATGGATAGCGAAATGCTTATGGGAGTAAATTCTGGTTTTATTTTCTTTGAAGAACAATTAGCAAAGATTACGATAAAATCTGAAGACTATGAATACACTCAAAGATATAATAATGAGGTATCTGCCCATACACTAAATGTCGATGGCATAAATGTTAATGTCGAAAGATTAAGAACTGGATACATCAACGAAACAGGCTTTACAGGAACTGGAAAATGGTATTTAACTATGTCAGCTATCAAAAAAGATGCTGGACTAGCATATATCAAATATTCAGTGCCTTATCCAATAAACTTTATTTATTTCGATATTAGTTTTTGGAGTACAGTAGAAGGAATTGATTTATTTCAAGATGTTGTTGCTCTAGAATACAAAGATTCTAATGAAAATTGGGTGAGAGGGATTGATTTTTTAAATTCTGGACGAAGCGATAATGGTAGTATATCTTGTGCAAAACATATGCCTGATAAATTTCGATATGATTTTCCTTATGGTACTACCGAATTTAGATTTATTGTATCATCTGAAATAACGACAAGTTCAACCAATAATAAAGGTCGGGTAGTGTTGGGAGATTTAGGAATCGTATTTAGTTCAAATGATCCTGACAAAAGCGAGTTATATATCACAATCTCGACAAGAGATAATCACTCTTGGATCGAAATTTATAATAATTCTCCTAACGCTGTACTTGTAGGAAACTATATTCTTCAACCATTTGAAGCGATGACTATTGGACTATTTGGCCAAGGAAAGCACATTGGTGTTATGTACAATTATGAATATTATGAAGAACTAGTTCTTAGTGTCGTAGCATCAAGTTCATCGATACTATGTAGTTTACCAGGCTCAGCTTGGATTATAGCATCATCTTCCTCTTCGTCATTTGGCTCTTCAGATTCCGAATCTGAACATGGCACTTTTTTAGAGGGCCTTATTGGACTCCTTTCTTGGCTAACTGATAAAATATTTGAAGCTATTATATTGTCATCTAAGGATGGAAGATATTCATTAACAGAAGTAACAGATGATATGTCTTGTCTAAATGAAATAGGTGAGATCCTAGAACACGAAAATAATATCTGGTGGCCACATTATAATTGTTCACATTTTGCCATTGAGATATGGAACATAGTATCTGATAAAAAGATAGAAGCTAATTTCATACAAACGCCTTCCGATTTAAAAAATAAAATATTACAATACAATGGTGAATACATAATTGATAGAAACTTGCAAGGTAGTTGCGAACAAGTTGGCTACTATACAAATTACGCCAATAAAGAATTTAAATATGTTTGGGAGGATTAATTTATGCAACTAAAGAAGATGTTTGGATGGCTCTTAGGCTCCGCTATATTTATTGCTACCGTAAGCATTTTTCTCATCACTTTTGCTGTTATTTACGCAGACTGTGCCATGTATTGTGCAATGAATCCTTTATCTTTTTATTGGCTAGGGACTTTAGATATTGCTTTCTTATATGCATTACTATTTATTTTCTTCTCTTTATTAGCCATTATAATCTTTATTTTCTTAGTAGTTTCACTCACTAAAATTAAAAAGAAAATTAACGATATTAATTACGATTTAAATCCATTTATTTTGAAACTAAAAATTAACATCTTCCGCTTTGGCGCAATATTGATGTTAATCGCATCTATATTCGCCGCTATTTACTTAATTTATGTCGTTTTATTCCCTAATTTTTTAAATCAGTTCGATCCGGTAGTGATCAATATGTATTATTATGCATTCTATAATTATTATTATGCATATTTAATTCCCACAATTATATTCTTAGTGCTATTTATAAGTGCAACCATCACTTTATTTATCTATACGAAAAAGACTAAAAAATTAATGGTTAAAAAATCTTAGATAAATAATTAAAATTATTTAAGTCTTATAGTTTCGATATTTTTAACGCATTCATCCAAAAGGGAGGCATAATCAAATTTATTTTCGAACGCTAAAACTTTATCTAAATGTGGTTTCGTTTTAGGTTGCTTGGGAGTAAAGATTGTACAACAATCTTCATATGGCCTAATCGAAATATCGTAAGTATTGATTTCTTTTGAAATTTTTATTACTTCAACTTTATCATAAGTCGCAAGCGGACGAATAATTACTTCATCTGCAACACTAGAAATAACTCTCATCGATTCAAGCGTTTGAGACGCTACTTGACCGATCGATTCACCAGTCGCGATAGCGAGTAAATGTCTATTTTTTACTACCTTACAAGCTATACGTATCATCATGCGTCGCATAATTGTAATCGCATAACTTTCATCGACGTGACGATAGATTTCTTCTTGTAGTTTAGTGAAAGGAACAATATGTAAATAAACGTGATTTTGATTAGAAGAAATAACGTTTAATAAATCTTTAGCTTTATCGATGACAGCGACGTTTGTGTAAGGTGGGGAAGCAAAATGTAAATATTCAAGATGAACCCCTCTTTTAAGTAATAATGAAGCTGCGACCGGAGAATCAATTCCACCACTTATAAGCATTAAAGCTCCACCCATCGTGTTAGAAGGATATCCGCCTAATCCTTTGATAGTTTCTAGAAAAATATAGGCAAAATGCGGCCTAATTTCGATAGATAAAAGATAATCAGGTTGATGAACATCTACTTTATAATGACTATTTTTTAAAATTTTAGAAGCGACGAGGCGATTGATTGAATCAGAATTGATAGGAAAAGTTTTATCAATTCTTCTAGTGTAAACTTTAAATGTATTTTGTTTAGAAGCGTTCATTAAAAGTTTAAAACTACTTTCAATAATATTTTCTTCGGTGGCGGTAATTTTATTAGCTAAAGAAAAAGAATAAATTCCAGAAATGTTTTTTAATTGGCTAATCAAATTTTCTTTATCGACATTTTCTTCTAATTCTAAATAGATATGATCATGTGCTTTGATAAATTTAATTCCTTCGTTATCAAGATTATTTTTCATGTTATAAAATAAACGATTGACGAAATCTTTCTTATTTTTACCTTTCGTATAAAGTTCGCCAAAGCGAATAATAATCGTATCAAATTGGTTCATAAACTAAGCCTTTCTAGTAATTCCTTTAAAGTCTTTAAGAAAATATCAACATCTTCTTCATTATTATCATAGCCTAGCGATAAACGAATTGAATTTTCCGCTCTAAAAGTATCATTGAACATAGCAAAAATGACGTATGACATTTTAGATTTTTTAGCTGAACAAGCGCTAGACGTAGAAACGTAAATTTTAGCGTTAGATAAAGCTTCTACCAAAACAGAAGCTTTTAGCTTTTTAAGAGAAAAATTAATGATGAAACTAGAACCATCTCTCAAAGAATTTAAAATAAGAAATTTATCTAATTTTAAAAGCCCATCATAAAGTTTATCGTGTAGTGATTTCATTCTTAAATAATTCTTATCAAGAAGATTAAAAACATTAGAGATTGTGTAATATAACACTAAATCTTTTTCAACGTCTTCCGTCCCACTTCTAAAACTTGCTTCTTGTTCCCCGCCATAAAATAAAGGAGAAAAGATAATATTTTTACGATAAATTAACGCCCCACTACCTTTTAACCCATGGATTTTATGAGCGGAAAAAGATAATAAATCAACGTTAGAATAATCTAATTTAAGATGACCAATAGCTTGGGCTATATCGACATGGAAGAAAACTTTCGGAAACTTTTTTAAGAAACTCGCTATCTCTTCGATTGGATTGATTGCTCCAGTTTCATTATTGATAGCCATAATAGAGACGAGTATCGTATCTTTTCTTACATGCTTTTTTAATTCTTCTAAAGTAATTATTCCATCTTTATTTGGAGATAGATAAGTTACTTCAAAACCAAGATCTTTTTCAAGATGATGAAAAACATTTATAACTGAAGGGTGTTCAATCTTCGTTGTAATTAAATGTTTTCCACGATTTTGATATTTGATTGCTACTCCTTTTATTGCTAAATTATTAGCTTCAGTAGCGCCACTTGTAAAAATAAGTTGATGACTTTTATCTAAATTTAGTAATTTCAAACAATCTAGACGAGCCTTTTCAAGCATTTTAAAAACTTCGTAACCAGCAAAATGAGGGCTTGATGGATTTAATAGATTCATATTTAAATATGAAACATATTTTTCTTTCACTGCTTCATCAAGCTTAGATGTCGCAGCGTTATCAAAATTAATCATGCATTAGAAGCCTTATTTTTATCACTTGATTCTAGGCTAGAAAGAAGCGCGCGTGTATCAAAATAAACTCTTTCAAAATCACCTGCATAATATCTTTGTTCAAATGTTTGAAGTTGTTTATTTAGATTATTGAAACGTTGTCTAGACCTATTCGCGTAAACGATTGAGGTTTCAGCTAGAACACCCATATTATAAGTCTTTTCAATTTCTGAAATGATGCGAGAAGAAAGTCGATTAAGTTCTTCTAACGAAGTCATTACTTTGATGACATCGATCGGTAAAACTTTTAACGTTTCATCAATCGTTTTAATTAAACTATAAGATTTGTTAATATCTTGTTCATAAATATCGACACTTGGCACCGCTAAATCACGAATCTTTTTCGCTCCACGTTTCAAATTAATGTAAATAGCGTGAATGGTTTGATAAGCTTCTTCCGTATGTGTTTTTAAAGAATTTAAATAATGAGAGAAAGCATCCATCGATTCAAATGCCTCATCAGCCTTAGCTTCTAATTCGTTCATATGCGTAACTAAAAGAGTGTAAGGTTGTCTTGTTGAAGAATGGACATAATTATCTAAAACGCGCTTCGCCGCCCCTACTTCGTTAATTTGATTTTTAATTTCGTCTAGACGGTTTTCAGACTCCGCATTAATAATATAAATTTTACGTATTTCAGGCAATGTATGGCACATTTTCATGAAACGTTTTTCCAAATTAGAAACTATTTGATAAAGTTCTTCATATCTTGCATCAAAAGAATCTTTCGCTTCTTTTTCTTTTTCAAATTGTTCACCATATTCATCAATCTTATTTTCAATAATATTAAGTTTTTCTTGTAGACCACGAACTTTTAAAACTTTAAGATCATGCATGATGTCCGCAAGTTCGACATGAAGATCATTTAAACCAGATTTAACCATTAAATGATTAAGTGGCACATCCATTGCTTCTAGTCTTTCTTTAGCCTGCTCAACTTCACTTAATTTTTCAGGAAGAACAGTAGTCGTAAGAGCAACGAGTATAGGAGCAATTGTTAAAGCTTCTTTTAAAGCAGATAAGGTTGATTTAATCTCATCTAAAATGCGATTCGCTTCATCATATTCAGCACCATCCACCGCCACATCAACGTTCATAAAATCTTTGTCGATAGCGTTAAAAACATGTTCAAATGAAGAAGCAATTAAAGCTAGATCAACGCTCTTTGAAAAATAATCTTGCTTGACGCTTCTTAATTGTTCTTTAATTAATAAAGCTTTTTGGTGAGTTTCTTCTTCAGGCCTTAAAACATTATTAATTTCACTATCAAATTTAAGCATATTCGTCTCGTAATTAGAAATAACTTGTTTTGCTTCAGAAAGATGAACTTTACATGATTTATAATCTTTTTTACCTAAATCATCATCAATTATTTTTAATTGATGAGAGGCTTTTACATCATCTTTATCTTTCAAGCGATTAAATGATTCCATAAAACGAGTGTAAGTATCAGAATAAAGTAAGTTCGTACGAGAAATAAGTTCTAATCGACGTACAC
>CASFRI010000016.1 GCA_949297055.1 uncultured bacterium
ACTAACGAGCATCCTAATGCTTTGGTAAGGCTTATCACTTCTAGAGAAGATATCGATTTAGAAGATATTAAAGAAAGAAAAAATGTCGCTTTAGTATCTGCGACATCTTCCCCTCTTAAAGTTGTTGAAGACATTAAAAAATATTTAGAAAATCTATAATATTTTTGGTGGAATTTCGTGTACGATAGTGTCAATTTTTAAACTAGGGTCGATACTTAGCAACACTTTTTTCATTTGAGACATGAAAATATTTTCCACTTCGTGTGGGGCATCTAAATAATTGTAACCACTTATTACAATATCTCTTCTTACATGATGAGGAGCGTCTCCAGAAATGTAAATATCAAAACCGAGTTTCTGCGCTAGAGAAAACGCTCTTGAACCACCTCCGCCGATGATGGAGACAGTTTCGATCATCTTTTTACCTTCATTTATTAAAGCGACGTAAGGAACATTTAATTTTTCTTTTGCGTATTTAGCAAATTCTTCTACTTCCATCGGCGAAGATAATTTTCCTACGCGCATCATAGGCATTTCTTCAACGGAATGAATATCTTTTAATTCTAAAGCCTCACTAAGAGCGTCATTCATCCCATTTTTTCCTTCGTCAAAATTCGTGTGCATAGAATATATAGGAGTGCCAACTTTTTCCATCGCTTCGTAAAGTTCTTTTTTAGCTTCATCATATTTAAAGACGATGCTTTTTTTACCATATATGAAAGGATGATGAGTAATAATTAAGTCGTAACGTCCATCTTTAACTTTATCATATAAAGTTTTATCAAAATCCAAACAAAGGAAAATTTTATGCGTCTCTTCTTTTAATTTTCCGCACATTAATCCGACGTAATCTTTTTCTCTAATAGCAATTTTTTTAGGAAAATATTTGGCTAAATTTCTTAATAAAGTAATTGTTTTCATAAATGATTTATCCTTTCTAGTTCAGCTTTCAATGAAGCGATGCGAGTCGAAGAAAGATGAGGTTTACTTAAAATTGATTCGATTTCTTTTATTCTGTTTTCTAACATCTTAACGAATAATGGATCCTTCTTTTTAATATTTAACGGCCCATAGATATAATCTAAATCAGAATAATTCTCTTCGCCTTTTTCAAACAAGATTATTTCGTAATAAATATTATCTTCGAAGACGATTTTTTCTTTAGCAATCTTAAAGCCAATAGATGTAACAAATCTTCTTAATTGTTCAATATTAGTGTGAGAATCGATAATTAAAGTATGAATTGAATCAATATTTTTTGCTTTCTTCAATATAGAAATAGCATTTTTTGTGCCCATTCCAGCGATTAGACACGATTTAATTCTTGTGTCGTTAGAAATTAAGCCATCGTCTAAAATCGCTTCTATATCGCTCGATTTTTTACTTTTTATAATCGCTTCTTTTAGTCTTAGAAACGGTCCTTTCTTATTTTCGATAGCTAAGACGTGTTTGGCTAAGCCTCTATTTATAGCTTCGATACTTACGAGTCCGTGATCTGCCCCAACGTCGACAAGTAAGTCGCAAGGAGTGATGAAAGAAAGAATCGTCTCTAATCTAATTGATAAAACCATATTTTACTTATTCGCGTCTCTATAATCGCCTAAAGTTTTGATACGTGTTGGATGACGTAATTTACGAATAGCTTTAGCTTCAATTTGACGAATTCTTTCACGCGTAACGTGGAATTCTTTTCCAACTTCTTCTAAAGTGCGTGGATGATTATCATCTAAACCGTAACGCAAACGAATAACTTTTTCTTCTCTATCAGTTAAATCCCCTAAAATTTTATAAAGTTGTTCGCGCAATAAAACTTTCGTCGTATGTTCGCTAGGCGAAAGGGTATCTTTATCTTCGATAAAATCGCCAAGATGAGAATCGTCTTCTTCCCCGATTGGCGTCTCTAAAGAAATTGGTTCAACTGCGATTCGCTGAATTTCTCTAATCTTTTCAGGGGATAATAACCCGCCTAATTTATCGCTAATTTCTTCAGCATTTGGTTCTCTTCCAAGTTCTTGAACAAGTTGGCGTTGCGCTCTTGTGATTTTATTGATCGTTTCTACCATGTGAACAGGAATACGAATCGTCCTTGCTTGATCTGCAATAGCGCGTGTAATTGCTTGTCTAATCCACCACGTTGCATAAGTAGAAAATTTAAAACCTTTCGTATAATCGAACTTCTCAACCGCCTTCATTAGACCTAAATTGCCTTCTTGAATTAAATCTAAAAGTTGCATCCCTCTTCCGACGTAATGTTTAGCGATATTGACGACGAGTCTAAGATTAGCAGAAATTAATTTATCTTTCGCTTCCTTATCCCCTTCTAAGATACGCTTTGCAAGTTCTGGTTCTTCTTCTGGCTTCAACAAATTTTCTCGACCGATTTCTTTTAGATACATTTTCACTGGGTCTTGCGTCTTAGCATCACCTGGTAAGAACATATCTTGAACTTCACGAAGTTCCTCGTCTTCATCTAATTCATCCTCATCATAATTTTCATCGTCGTAAGGAAGATAATCATCGTCGTCATCAAAGTCGTTCGCTTCTAAATCTTTTTCAAGTTCGCTTTCATCGATGTTATCAGGGAAATCTTGTTCTTCATCGATGTCATCGTTTTCGACTTTGATACGTTTATCTTCAAAATATTTGATAAGTTCAGCAAAATCTTCATCGCTTAAATCAAGATGAGAAATAGCGTCGAATAAATCACCTTGGTTAATGTAACCATCTTTTTTACCACGTTTTTCAAAACGTGATTTAATTGAATCCAATGATTCAATACCTTCTTCTTCGACGTCTTTTTCATCTTCTTTCATTTTCTTTTTTTCAGTTTTTACTTTTGCCATATCTATTTTCCTCCTTCTGCTTTATTTATGTCGATCACGTTCAGCCGTGTAATCTTTGATGATACGTGCTTTTTCTTCAGTAGGTTTACCTTGCAAAGAGCGTGATAAGAAATCTCTTTCCGACAATTTCTTTTTTTCTTCTTGAATAACTTTAAGATATTCTTTCATCGCCTCTTCACTATAAGGAATCATCTTAAGTGTTTCATCTAAATCCAAATCACAAATTGTTTTAACAAGTTCATCTTTATTTGCATGTTCTCCGAGCGAAAGCATCGAAATAATATCTTCGCTATTAATATTTCCATGTTCTTTTGCATAAGCGATGACAAGATTTGCAATATTTCGATATATGTCATCGATAAAAAATGAAACATTTTTCTCAAAAAAATCGACAGCCTTCATCTCATTTAACATGTAATAAAGAATGCTTCTTTCCGCACGTTTGAGACGAGAGTAACGTTTTATTTGTTCTTTTCTTTGAAAAGTAGGTACGCTATCAATAAGAACTTCTTTCTTTTCGCTTTGTCTATTATAAGCGATGACTGCCCGTTTAATAGCTTCTACTTCAAAGCCAGTGATACGAGCGAGTTTAAGAATGATATCATCTTTTTCTATACCTTCATCTAAAGCAGCAAGTTTTTCTAAGAAAATATTGATAAATCTTTTCTTATCTTTCATCGTTTTAAGTGCACTTCCACCTTCGTACATGTAAAGTAAGAAAGTGAATTTATCACAAACGTCATTAATGTAAGCTAAGAATTTATCTTTACCTTCGTCGTTTAGATATTCATCTAAATCACGTGTTTCATCACGTGGAAAATTTTTCATGACGTATTCGATATGGGTTTTGTCCAAAATATCGCTCGCGCGAATCATCGCTTTCTTTCCTGCTTCATCTGGATCGAAACATAAGACGATTTCAGCTTTTAAAGCACGTAATAAATTCACGTGTTTTTCTGAAAAAGCTGTACCCATCAAAGCTACACAAGAATCTAGTCCCGCTCTTGCAAAAGCATAAACATCATTGAAACCTTCAACGACGTAGACACGTTTTTCTCTAATGGAAGCATCTAACGCTCTTGCGTAGTTATAAAGAACATCTGACTTATGAAAGATAGTTGAATCGATCGAATTAATGTACTTCGGCTGATTTTCATCTTCATTAATTCTTCTTGCACTATAAGCGATTGGGCGATTATTTTCATCAAAGATTGGGAAAATAACTCTACCCTGGTTACGGTCCATGTAACCATTTTCAACGTGCAAAGCAATGCCAGCTTCTTCTAAGGTCTTATAAGAAAAACCTTTTTTGATGAGATATTCGATAGTTTGAAAACCATCTTCAGGAGCGTAACCTAAACTATATTTACGTTGCAAATCGCGGTCTAGATGACGAGATTCTAAATAATCTTTCGCGACTTGACCTTGTTTTGTCGATAAATTGTATTGGTAAAAAGAGGTTAATTCTTGATGAGCAAGATACATCTTTTCTTTTACTTCATCAACTTTTTTATCTAATGAAGACTTGTTAAGTCTTACATCACTATATCCAACGTAAGAAGCTACTTTTCTTATTGCGTCGATGAAAGGAATTTTTTCAATTCTTTCAACGAAACTAAATGCATTTCCACCAACACCGCAGACAAAGCATTTAAAAATTTGTTTTTCTCTAGATATCATTAGCGATGGATTTTTGTCGTCATGAAATGGACAAAGAGCGACGTGATTTCTTCCTTTCTTTGTCACTTGGATATAGCGAGAAATAATATCGACTATATCTGCTTTTTTTAAGATTTCTTCGGTAATATTATTATCTATCATTTTACTAAATTTTTACTAGAAAAACACTTTTACGTTAAAATAGTTTACTAAATCATTAATTGGCAAACGGATTTGCTGCATCGAATCTCTTTCTCTAATCGTCACTTGATTATCTTCTAATGTATCAAAATCAATTGTGATGCAGAAAGGAGTACCAATCGCATCTTGACGACGATATCTTTTTCCTATGCTACCAGAAGCATCGAAAGTCGTAGAGAAATAATTAGATAAAATCTTATACACTTCTTTAGCTTTATCACTTAATTGTTTGCTAAGCGGTAAGACTGCTACTTTATAAGGAGCAATAGCGGGATGAAGATGTAAAACGATTCTAGAATCATTATTATCTAACATTTCTACATCGTAACTATCGCAAAGTAATGCGAGCATCAAACGATCTAAACCTAAGGCAGGCTCGACACAATATGGAACAAATCTTTCATTTGTTTCTTGATCAAGATAAGTTAAATCTTGTTTCGAATATTCCATATGTCTTTTTAAATCGTAATCGGTGCGGTCAGCAATACCCCAAAGCTCACCCCAGCCAAACGGATAATGATATTCGATGTCGCTCGTTGCGACGCTATAGAAGGCAAGTTCTTCTTTAGCGTGATCTCTAAAACGTAAATTCTCTTCTTTTACTTTCAAAGAAAGTAAGAAGTTCATCATATATTCTTTCCAATATTTGAACCATGCTAAATCTTCCCCGGGTTTACAGAAAAATTCCATTTCCATCTGTTCAAATTCGCGTGTGCGGAAAGTAAAATTTCCTGGAGTGATTTCATTACGGAATGATTTACCGATATTGACGATACCGATAGGAAGTTTACGCCTCGTCGTTCTAACGACATTTTTAAAATTAACGAACATTCCTTGCGCTGTTTCAGGTCTTAAATAGACGAGCGATTCATTAGAAGAAGATGGTCCAATATGCGTTTGAAACATCATGTTGAATTGGCGAACATCAGTAAAATTATGCTTACCACAATTCGGACAAGGAATATGTTTTTCTTTGATGACATTCATCAATTCTTCTGAACTTTTACCTTCTACTTCTAAACTTGGATCAAATTCTTTAATAATTTCATCCGCGCGTAATCTAGCTTTGCATTCTTTACAATCGATAAGAGGATCATTGAATGCTTTGACGTGCCCTGTTGCTTCCCATACTTTAGGATTCATGATAATAGCGCTATCGATAGCGACATTAGTTGGCGATTCTTGAACGAACTTCTTATAGAAAGCTTTCTTAACATTATTTTTTAGTAAGAAGCCAAGCGGACCATAGTCCCATGAATTTGCGAGTCCACCATAAATTTCTGAACCAGGAAAAACGAATCCTTGGGTAATGAGATGATTGACGATATCTTCGAATTTATGCATAGATTTTACTCCTTAAAAATAAACACGCTAAAAAGAATAAATTTTTTTAAATTTCTTGTCAACCTATTATAAGTGTTATTTTAAAAACTTTTTACTATGTAAACTTGATATTTCTTTATAAATTTGAAAAAAATGGTTTAAATAATGTAAATGATTTAACGTCGATTCCTAAATTATCTTTTAAAAAAATTTGGTACTGATTTAAAAGGTGTAAATAATTAGGCAAAGATAAATTTATGCGCGTAGCTTCAGCTTGTTTAGCCATAAATAAGAAACGTAGCAAGTTAATTTGATCTTTACTTTCTTTTTCCATTCTTCCCTTATCGAAATGATTTTGGCACACTAAACCACCATCATCTAAGGAGTAAGTGATAATTTCATTTTTATTATTACAAAAGACGCAACCATCAATTTTCATTCTTTCGCCTAAAATGATTAGTATTTGACTAATATAGGCTAATAAATGAGCGATTGAATCATCGTTTTTTTCGATAGTTAAAAATGTATGAAGTGCTTTGTAAGCACTTGCTTTATCTTCTAAAGCTTCATCAGCTTTTCTTGCTAATTCTAAAGCGTAATTAAAACAAGCATAATCAAGAAGCGAATTTAAATTCTTACCAAGATAAGAAATTAAGGTCGCACTTTTTAAAGATTTTCCGCCTAATCGTCCTTCATTAATTTCTAAAGACGATAAACATCCAACATTAATAGCATAAGCATTCTTACTTTTATTATCTTTAACTCCTCTAGCGTAAATTGAAAGTAAGCCTTCTTCAGTTAAAAAAGATAGCATCGCATCTTTTTCTTTTTGAGCAACTTGATAAATGATAATTCCTTCTATTTCTTTCATTGTTTTATTGAAAAGTTTTAACAAAACTATTCTTATCCCGCCAATCTTCTTTTACTTTGACGAAAAGTTCTAAGAAAATAGTTTTATGAAATTGATTTTCTAAATCGAGTCTTGCACTTCTTCCGATTTTACGAATCATCGCTCCATTCTTACCGATGACAATGCCTTTTTGACCTTCATTTTCTAAAATAAGAGCAGCATTAATAATCATTTTCTTAGGTTTAAATTCAACATTTTCAATTTCGACGTAAAGAGCGTGTGGCACTTCATCACGTAAAAAATTGAGAGCTTTTTCTCTAATTGTTTCGCTAATTTTAAAAGATAAAGAAGCATCGCTTTTATCTTCTGGATCATAATATAAAGGTCCTTCTTCTAAATCTTCTTTAATTAATTTAATTAAACCGTCTAAATTAAAGCGATCTTTGACACTTGTTTCAATTACTTTTGCGTGGTTTAATCTTTCCAAATAATAATTTTTCTTATCTTCTGCTTCGACGACGCTAACTAAATCAATTTTATTGAAACAAATGATAAGTTTTTTATGATTTTTTAATTTTTCGATAATTTCATCATCTAATTCATCTTTCTTGGCTTTGGTATCAACCACCAAGACGACAACATCCGCATCTTTTAAAGCTTCGAAAGCAAGATGATTCATCTTCTTCCCTAATTCTTTATAGGGATGATGAATTCCAGGCGTGTCTAAAAAGACAAGTTGAGCTTCTTCATCAGTGTAAATGCCACGTATTTTATTACGTGTCGTTTGAGGTTTATAAGTGACGATAGAAACTTTTTCTTGAATAATTTCGTTAAGAATAGATGACTTTCCGACGTTTGTTCGTCCTAAAAGAGCGATAAAACCAGTTTTCATCTTATTTTAAATCCTCTTCGCTAAAAGCGAAAGGTAAGATATCTTTCACTTTCACAATTTGTGTATTATCGTTTAGATTAGTCATGATAACATCCGTATCTTTATTTAATAATTCACTCATCACTTGGCGGCACGCCCCACAAGGAGAACATGGATTAGGTGTATCAGCGACTATGACGATAGCGACGATGTCGTCTTTTCTTACGCCATCTAAATAAGATCTATAAATTGCGTTTCTTTCCGCACACATGCATAATGGATAAGAAGCATTTTCGATATTCGCCCCGACGTAGACTTTATCATCTTTTGTTAGTAAAGCTGCTCCGACAGGAAAATGAGAATAAGGCGTATAGGCTAACTTTCTAGCGTCTTTTGCTAATTCAATCAATTTTTGGTAATCCATAATCTTTTCCTTTCTTAAATATTTCATCTTGTAACGCAAACATCGTTTGCTTTTTTTCTAAAGTATCGTGATCATAACCTAATAGATGTAGTAACCCATGAATAAATAAATAAGCTAATTCTTCTTCTAAAGTTAAATTGTAAGTAGGTGCTTGTTCTTCACATTTCGCTAATGAAATATAAATTTCACCTAAATCTAACATTTTATCTTGAAAATTAATTTTTTCATCTTCTAAAAAAGCAAAGGATAAAACATCCGTGGAACGATCAACTTTTCGATAAGATAAGTTTAATGTATGCATCAAGGTATCATCGATAATTGATAACGATAAAAATAAATCTTCACAATCAATTTTTAAAGTTTTTAAAACTAAGTCGAGATAAAAGCGAAATAATGACTCATAATTTTTTTGGCTCACTAAGTCACTATATTCAAAATGTAGATTCATGTTGATATTATAACACTTCTCTATCTTTAAAGATAGGTGATTTATTTATCGTAACTTCCTTTGCGATAGCCATTCAAGTCGAGAGTAATGAATTTATAACCTAGTTTATTTAGCTCACATATCACTTCTCCGTCTTTCACTAATTTAGAAAAATCTTTTCTTCTAATTTCTAAACGTAAGATATCATTTTCTTCTCTAGCTCGAACGATAGGATAGCCAAATATTTTTAAAATCATTTCAACTTTTTCTACTCGTCTTATTTTATTCACTTTAAGTTCGTCACCATAAGGAAATCTTGTTGCAAGGCAACTATTAGAAGGCATATCAAATTCACTTATAGCAATTTTTCTTGCACATTTTCTAATATCTTCTTTATAAAAATTAAAATCTATAAGAGGAGTAAGAATTTTTAATTCTTCAATGGCTTTTTTTCCTGGTCTAATTTCCCCTTCAAGATCGCTTTTATTTTCCCCGACCAGAAGTTTAGAATAGCCATCTTTTTTCATCGCATCTAAAATAGCATTCATCATCATTTTCTTGCAGTGATAGCAACGAGCAACACTATTAGATTTAATAGCAGCTACTTTCAAAGTGTTAATTTCTATCACTTCGTAAGGAAGTTGATATTTTTCTAAAAGTTTAATAGCAGCTTTAAAATTCTCTTTTCCTAATAATGGATGCTTAACAAGATAACCTTTAACTTGTTCTCTTCCTAATGTAAATGTTGCAAGTTTTAATAAAAATAAAGAATCGATACCGCCAGAATACGCGATAGCGAGTTTTCCTTCATTTTTTAAATATTCTTTTAAGTTACTTAATTTAATATCTTTCATTTTACCGCTAATAAGTTAATTTGATGAGCGATGTAAGCTGCTCCAAAGCCATTATCGATATTGACGACGCTCACACCATTCGCACAGGAATTAAGCATCGTTAATAATGCACTTAAACCATGAAAACTTGAACCATAGCCTACCGAAGTTGGGCAAGCGATGACAGGTACTTTTACTAAACCAGCGACTACGCTTGCTAATGCACCTTCCATTCCAGCGACGCAAATGATGACGTTCGCGCTTTTAATTTCCTTTTCAAAAGCAAGTAAACGATGGATGCCAGAAACACCTACATCGTAAATCTTTTCAACATAAGATCCCAAAAAATCTGCCACTTCGTAAGCTTCATTCGCAACATTTGAATCCGCTGTTCCTGCACTTAGAATAATTATCTTGCCAACTTTTTTCTTCTCTTTACTAATTTTTAAAATGTGGGAATTTTTATCGTAACTTACTTTTGGAAGATAGTTTTTAACATAGTTAAATTGTTCTTCATTTACTCTCGTCGCCAAAACTTCACCGTTTTTTTCATATAAATTTAAGAAAATTTTAGTAAGTTGCTCCTTACTTTTATTTTCTCCATATATCACTTCGCTACTACCGGTTCTTTCTTTACGGTCGTGATCAATTTTTGCAAAGCCTAAATCTTCAAAAGTAGCACTCTTTAATAATTTCAAAGTTTCTTCTTCATCTAATTTGTTCTCTTTATATTGTCTTAATATTTCTTTAATTTCCATCGCTTGTAATCCTTATAAATAAATCGTATAAATCTTTTAAAGCAACATTATTTTTCTTCGCTACTTCTTTTAAAGATTCAAATTCAGGATATATCTTTATTCCATTAGAAGTATAAACTTTTTTTCCAATAAGCGTTCCATAAATTGAATCGATTCTTACTTCTTCTCTTTTTAAAGTAAGGCGTTTTTCCTTACGATATCTTATCCCGATAGAAGAAGTTTCTAAAAATATTACTTCACTAATCTTATTTAAATCGCCTAGTTTTAAAATAACTTCTAATTTGTAAGCTGGGCGATTCTTTTTCATATAAAGAGGAGAAAAAGAAACATCTAGTGCTCCTAAAGAAATTAATTTTTCTTGCACGTAAGCTAAAATCTCACCGGTTGTATCGTCGATATTAGTGTTTAAAACATAAACTTCTTCTTCATTCATTTTCACTTCTTCTTCTAATAATAATGCGATTAAAATATTAGGCACTTTAATATCTTTCGTTCCCGCTCCATAGCCAGTTTTGATTATTTTGCCTCTAGGCATGTCTTGAACTTTTTCTACCAAAGTTGCAAAAATAGCCGCCCCGGTTGGAGTGATAAGTTCCGTTTCAACATCAATTTGTTTAAAAGGAATTTGATGTTCTTTCAATATTTCTAAGGTAGCAGGAACTGGTACAGCCATTAGGCCATGTGCACAATTGATGAAACCTTTTCCTTCATTTATTTCCCCACCATAAATTTTATCTGGATGAATTTTATCAATTAAGATGGCTGTTCCGACGATATCAATTATTGAATCTAAAGCACCTACTTCATGAAAATGTACTTCATCGATATCAATATCGTGAACTTTACTTTCCGCTTTCGCCACCGCTAAAAAGATTTTTTTGGCTAATGATTTAACATTAAAATTCAAATCACTATCATCAATAATTTTATTGATGTCACTAAGATGTCTATGAACATGACTTTCTTCAACTTTAACTTCGATGTGTTTTGCGTGAATATGATTTTTATTCGTCTTTTTGATAATAATTTCATATCCATCTAAATGTAATTTTTTTAATTCATTTAAAAGATAATTATCATCTTCGATAATTTCTAATAATGCGGCTAAAGTCATATTTCCACTTATACCGCTTGGAGCAGCAAAATATAATGTCTTCATAATGTTTATTGTTAATCTATGTCAATTAATTCGTAATTAGAACTACCGCATCCATCAGCTTCGGCGGTTTCGATAATAAGATGGCCAAGTCTAGATTCGATTCTTTCAATTAATTGCTCTTTACCTGGATCTTTCGAATTATAAATGATATCTAAGCAAGCTTGATCAATAGCGACTGGATCTTCACTTATCAATAGACCAATATCTTTCATACAAGGCGCGTGAGCGTTCGCATCGCAATCGCAATCGATAGAAATATTGACCATACAATTAATGTAAATAATACGGCCTTTAAAATGTTTATGAACACTTGTAGCAGCGTCGCCCATCGATGTAACAAACTTCGCCTGACTAGTTTTAAACATATTCATATTCGCATCTCCTGCGCCGTGAATAAACTTTTTACCATAAGATGAGGCGCAACCGATAGAAAGTTGTTTTAACGCTCCACCATAACCTCCCATCGCATGTCCTTTAAAATGCGAGATGACGAGCATCGAATCGTAATTTAATAAATGTTTACCAACGTAATTTTCTTTAATTTGCTTGCCATACGGCATTTCAAATTTAACATCAGGTCCTTCTTCATCTAATAAATCGACTTTAAAATGTGTACTCCAGCCATGATCTTTCAATAATTTTTTATGTTTTTCACTCGTATCTCTTGCCCCTTCGTAAGCTGTATTACATTCGACGACTGTTCCATCTAATAAAGAAATAATTTCTTCGACGAATGACGGACGTAAATAATTTTTATTACCAGCTTCACCAGAATGTAATTTGATAGCGACTTTTCCTTTTAATTTCTTTCCTAAAATTTCATAAAGATTGACAAGTGAATGCGGACTAATGACTTTTGTAAAATAAATTTTACTCGGCATATTTTTCCCCTTTTAAAAATAAAAATCTAATAAATTTATATGTTAAAAGACTTAAGTTGTCAATATTTGTTATTCATTTAAGAATAATTAGGCAAAATATGCGTTGATAAAAGACATGTAAGCTATTTGATAATTTTTAAATTCACTAGTGAAATTAAATGCTTTAGAAATAGATTCAGATGAATAAAAAAGTAGGACGTAAGCAAATAATAATTCACTAAAATTAAAGCTTTTAGCAGCTAGAGTGATAGAAATCGCTAAAAGTGCAATTAAAAACCAAATGATATATTTCTTAAGTAAATAAAGTTTACCAACTTCTTCACTCAAATTAGAAAGTTCTTTCACTAACCTTTCAAAACTAGCGTAATCTTCTTTTTTTATTATTTCTAATAAACTCTCCTTTTGTAAAATTTGTAATTTTTTAGGTTCGACATATCGTTTTTCGACGAAAAAGAAGCAAAGATGAACAAGGAAAATGATAAAGAATAAATAGATGAACACTACATTGCTTAAGGATGCAAGGATAAGTAAGAAAAGAATGCTTGCTAGATTAGTAATGAAAGTGACAGGTGCGTTAATGCTAAAAGTTTTTAACTCGATGATCGTTTTTAAAGATTTTTCATTCGCTTCAGTCTTATATAGATAATTCGCGAGGTAAGTATCATCAAATTTTTTCGATAACGATAAAGAATAAGTTCGATAAATTATTTCAAAGATGACGAAGCACATCAACAGTAAAATAGGAAGAAAGAAAGGAATGTCTGGTGAAATAATAAAGATAAAAGAAAAGAATGTAAGACTTGTCAAGGCATTAAGTGCGATTTGAATCCTTCTTTCTTTCTTAGGAATAAATTTATAAACACTCATCTTCCTTTTGTCTTGTTTTACTTCATCATAAATTAAGCATGTATGAGCGAATATTTGATAAAATTTTTCTAATTTAGTTTTTTTCTTCCCTTCTAAAGGATCGACAAAATAAATATAATTTTTCTTAATTTTATAGACGAGAACAGCATGAGTTAATTCTCCTTTTTTAATTTGAGCAATGTAAGGAAAAGTGTGGATTGTCAACAAGTCTTCATTTTTTAAAAAACGATAACCATTTAAAGTCACCCCATAATTTGAAGCGATTTCTTTTAGTTCTAAAAAAGAATAAGCCCCGCTTAATTTTGGATGCTTCAAATATAAATAGCCCCTATCTTTTTTTAAATTTGCGAGGAGCATTTTTAGGCAAGTGTAGCCACAGTCGTCTTTGTAAAGTTGAGAAATTGCATGTATCACATAGTATTAATACGCATAAAATGAAAAAGATGAGCTTAAATATAAAGAAAAACGGCCAATTTCTTGACCGCTTTTAAGACTTATTTACGATTTTTACGACGAGCCTGTTCAGATTTTAATTTTCTTTTGAGACCAGGCTTTAGATAGTATTCGCGTTTCTTGGCTTCTTGAAGGGTACCAGCTTTATTAACTTGACGTTTGAAACGGCGAAGAGCTTCATCTAATGACTCGTTTTCACGTACGACTGTCTTCGGCATCTTATCATCTCCTTCACTAAGTCGTTCGAAAGTAATTATAAAGATAGAATGATACTTTATCAATAAAATATCATCAATAAATTAAATAATTTTTGGTCCGGAAGAAGTTCCGATACGGTTCGCACCAGCTTCGACCATAGCTAAAAGATCATCGTGACTTCTTACTCCGCCACTAGCTTTGACACCCATTTCTTTTCCGACAGTGTCACGCATAAGTTTAACATCATGTGCGGTCGCACCACCGGTAGAGAAACCAGTTGAAGTTTTAACAAAATCTGCCCCAGCAGCTTTAGCAAGCTTACATGCACGAACTTTTTCTTCATCTGTTAGTAAACAAGTTTCTAAAATAACTTTTAAAGTATGTTTACCGCACGTATCTTTGATACGTTTAATTTCCTCTTCCACGTATCGATCATCTTTATCTTTTAGTCTAGAAACGTTGATGACCATATCGATTTCATCCGCACCATTATTAAGAGCGTCTCTTGTTTCAAATACCTTTACTTCTGTCGTATTAGCTCCTAGTGGGAAGCCAATAACAGTGCACACTAAGACGTCGCTACCCTTAAGCGCTTCTTTAGCGGTACTTACAAAGCAAGGATTGACGCAGACGGATTTAAAATCGTAAGCCTTAGCTTCTTCGCACAATTTCAAAATAGCGTCCATTGAAGCATCTTGCTTTAACAAAGTATGATCGATTAGTTTGTTATAATTCATAAAAGCTCCTTTTAATAAAATAAAAGTTAGGTTAACCTAACTTATTTTTTTGAAGATTCTTCTTCAGTTTTCTTTTCTTTTTTGACGATGACTTGTCTACCATCGTAATAGCCACAGCTTGGGCACACTTGGTGAGCTTTAATCATCGCACCGCAATGAGAGCAAGTGACAAGGCCACTAACTTCTAATTTAAAATGAGTGCGTCTCAAACGTTTAGCTGATTTCGATGTACGCCTGAATGGAACTGCCATTATCCTTCACCTCACTTCCGAGCATATTATATAAATAAAAAATAAAATAGAAAAGTCATATTTTGACTTAGTCAAGATTTTTCAAATTATTATTGCTGAAGTGAAATAATTAACTAATTACTAATATAATACTTGATTTTTACTAAAATCTAACTTTAACGTTAAATTCAATATCATCTTTTGTAATCTTTGTATGAACGATATCGCCTATGTTAACATTGTTTGCGCTAAGTAAGATATAGTTATCAGTTAAGCCGAAATATGTACCTAATTTATCGTCATAAGACTCTATTAATATCTCAACTTCCTTTCCAATCATCTTAGAAAGAATCTTTTCTCTTAACGATTGTTCAAGTTTTAACAAAGCATGCACTCTTTCTTTTTTCATTGCACTATTCACATCATCTTTTAGAAATCTTTGCGCGTACGTGCCATTTCGCTCTGAATAAGGGAAAACATGAACTTTAAAAAAGTTCACTTCTTTAATAAACTGCATCGTCTCTTTAAATTCTTTATCACTTTCACTTGGAAAGCCAACGATGACATCCGTTGAAAAACTTACGTCTTCTATTTCATTTCTTAATGTCTTGATTCGCTTTAAAAATGTCTTAGTGTCGTAATGGCGATGCATCAATTTTAAAATGCGATCGCATCCGCTTTGCAAAGAAAGATGTAGATGTCTACATAGACGACGATCGCTTTTCATAAGTTTTATAAAATCATCGCTTAATGTTTGAAGTTCGACGCTAGATAGACGTAGTCTATATAGATTAGGGTAAGTATCTAAAATTTCTTTTAAAAGTGACACTAAGTCACCTTTTTCATCAAGATAAGCTACTGTGTCAATGCCGGTTAAAACAATTTCCTTGACACCATTATCTAAAAGTTTACCAATTTCTAAGATAATATCTTCTCTTCTTCGTGTACGTAATCTTCCGCGTACGTAAGGGATGATACAATACGTACAAAATTTATCGCATCCATCGCTTGTTTTAACATAAGACCTAACATGACCTTTAAATACGCTTATATGGCCTAGTTCTTCATACGTTCGATTATTTTTATGATTTAAGATGATTTTCGTCTCCAATGGCTCATTTTGGGCGATTTTAAGCACTTCTTTACGTTCTTTCGTGCCGATTGCCATCGTTAAAAAAGGAAGTTTAACAAAAATTTCTTCTTTTAAATCCTCGACGATGCAGCCCATCGCAACAATTTTCGCATGCGTGTTAAGATGATGCAATGAACGTAATGTCTTCAAAGATTTTTTCTTCGCTACTTCCGTGACGTCACAAGTATTGACGATAATTAATTCAGCGTCTTCTACTTCATTAACTATCTTATGATTAGAGTTTAAAAACGAGGCTTTTAAAGCCTCCACTTCATAATCGTTAACTTTACAACCTAAAAAAGTTAGATAAACGTTCATCGTTTTTCCTTTTTAAGACGAAATTGATTACGTTTAAATTTACGTTCTTTTTTATAAATGAGATGATGCATGCGTCCAGAAATTAAATCTTGAGTAAGCAAGGCATCAATCAAAGATTTTTTGTCATCCGCGTTATAAGCATCGATGATAGGTTTAATTCTTTCCACCATGCCATTTTTATTAATATGATGCATATATTTATCAAATAAACATATTTTTGCATCTAATCTTCCTTGATCATTGATGATATAAATATTGGAAAAATCGACGTGATAAAAGAAGGCAATTTCATCTTTTTCTGCGACTTTGAGAAGACGAGAAAATAAAGAATCATAAATATGGAAGCCATATTCATCGAATGGATCGATTAAAGAAGCAGAAAAATCTTTTTGTAGTTGATCATAAGGTGCTTCGCTCAATTTTAAAGCTTCTTTAGAATAAATTAGGTTGAGAGCTTTCGTAAAGCAGGGAATATAAATTATTTCGTCTTCCTTACTTATTAAGTAAGGTAAACCTTGATAAATATCAAAATTAATCTTTTCTTCTTCACTTAAACTAAGATATTTTTTAACTCTTTTTTCAATCTTATTTTTATTGATTAAAGATTGGATGAGCACATTTGCCTGGATGATTTTAAAATCATCGCTCGTATCTAGCATAGCTTTATCTATATTGGGAAATTTTAATAACAAATCTTTTTTATCGGAAAATAAAGAATATTCTTTCGACTTCCAAAGACCTTTAATTTTTTTCTTTTTATTTTCTAAAAGTTTATAAAGTTTCATAAATTAACGGAGAAATTCCCCTCTTCCATCTTTTAAATCGATTGCAAATTTCAAATAGATAGAAAAACCTATATGAAATAAAACAGATAAGCCTAAAAAGATGATAAATAGATACCATAAGCCAAAATAAATAGTGAGAATGGTTGGTAAAATGATTCCTAAGATGAGGACGTAAGCAAGATTTAAATAAAAAGCTAGATTAAAATGTAAATAATAAAAATCTAACCCTAATAAATTAGCAAAACACGCTAAGCGGATAGCGAGTTTACGAGATTTAACCTTAGGAATGTCATCTTTGATGACACCGATGGTTTGAGTAAATTCGACCGTATCTTGGCTTATCGCATCTTCAAAAGGATGTTTTAATCCGCAGACGGGACAAATATCTTTATCAAGCTTTGATAGACGACTTCCGCATTGACGACAATTTGGCATATTTTTTTGTCCCTTTCTTTCTCCTTATATATAATTTTAAAAAAGACGCTTGAATTTTCAAGCATCTTTCTTATAAATTTAACGTTTGAAATTACGTTTGAAGTCGTTTAATGGATCGTCTTTTGCGTTAAGATTCATCCTTACTCTAGAAAGCAATTCTTTTTGTTCCTTGCTAAGTTTTGAAGGAGTGACAATCTTAAGATGAACGTATTCATCTCCCGCTCCGCTTCCACGTAATGATTTGACGCCTTTTCCTTTTAGACGTAACACCTGGTTTGGTGCACTTCCGGCTGGAACATTTAAAATGACATCATCATAAACTGTTGGCACTTCGATATCCGCTCCAAGCATCGCATCTAAACTAGAAATTGGCACTTCGATATGAATATCGTCTCCATCTCTTGTAAAATAACGATGTGACATGACGTTCACTCGAATATATAAATCGCCATTTGGGCCGCCATTTTCACCGCGTGAGCCTTTGCCTTGTAAACGAATTTGTTGTCCACTTGCGATACCGGCAGGAATGTTGACATCGACATTTTTCTTGATGCGAGTGTAGCCTTTTCCGCCACATTTATCGCAAGGATTTTTAATAATTTTTCCTTTACCGTTACAGCGAGGACAGGTGACGTCTTGAGACATCATGCCGAATAACGATCTAGTTTGAGTGCGGACGTAACCTTTACCTTGACAGTCTGGACAAGTGATTACATCACTTGAACTTCTTGCTCCGCTTCCGTTACAAGTTTCGCACACTTCTTCATAATCTAATGGAAAAGAAATTGTTTTCCCACGTATCGCGTCCATGAATGAAAGTCTAATATCGACAAGTTCATCATCGCCCTTTCTTGGACCATAACTTTGTCTACTTCTTCTTCCACCCCCGAAGATGGATGAAAATAAGTCTCCAAAATCGCCGAAATTGACATCGCCAAATCCTTGACCTTGAAAGCCTGCACCTTGGAAAGGATTAGAACCCATGCCTTCACCATGTTCAAATGCGGCGTGACCAAATTGATCATAAGCTTGTCTTTTTTGATCATCGTAAAGAATATCGTAAGCTTCTTGTACTTCTTTAAATTTATCCGCGGCATCCGGAGCTTTATTGAGATCAGGATGATATTTTTTCGCTAATTTGCGATAGGCGGATTTAATTTCATCTTTAGAAGCTTTTTTATTTACGCCTAAGACTTCGTAATAATCTCTTTTTTGGGCCATGTTCGCTCCTTTCTAATGTAAGCACCAAAGGGGCAAAATTGCCCCTTCAGTTTTTTTAAAACATTTAATATAAATAATTAAGCTTTCTTATCGCTAAAATCTGCATCGATGACATCATCATTTTTGTTTGAAGAAGCGTCCGCTTCAGCTTGTGAAGATTCTCTAGCTTCCTGGCCAGTTTTTCCATCCGCATTCATCGAAGCCATCATCTGAGCGGCTTTCTCTAATTCGTCGATACGATTTTTGAGCGTTTCCATGTCGTTATTGTCTAAAGCTTTCTTCAATTCATCGCGCAAATCTTGCGTTTGTTTCTTTTGATTTTCATCCATCGTTGCGCCTTTTTCGTTCAAAGCAACATCAATCGTGGAAATGTATTGTTCAGCTTTATTTTTAAGTTCGATTTCTTGTTGACGTTTTTCATCAGTTTCACGGTTTTCTTCCGCTTCGCGGACCATACGATCAATTTCTTCTTTCGATAAACCATTAGAGCCAGAAATAGTAATTTCTTGTTCTTTTTGCGTATCTAAATCTTTGGCGGTAACTTTGACGATACCGTTAACGTCTATATTGAACGTCACTTCGATTCTAGGTTCGCCCTTACGAGCAGGCTTAATACCAGTAAGTTGGAAATGTCCTAAAAGTTTATTATCGTGGGCTAATGGACGTTCGCCTTGATAAACCATAATGTCCACAGCCGGTTGATTATCAGCGGCTGTCGAGAAAATTTGCGATTTAGTCGTTGGAATAGTCGTATTTCTTTGGATGAGTGGAGTCATGATACCACCTAAGGTTTCAATGCCTAAGGTCAAAGGTGTAACATCAAGTAAGACGACATCTTTGACATCCCCTGAGAAAACACCACCTTGGATGGCTGCACCGATGGAGACAGCTTCATCAGGATTAACTGATAAATTAGGAGTCTTACCACCACTTAATCTCTTGACTAGTTCTTGGACAGCTGGCATTCTAATCGAACCACCGATGAGCAAAATTTGATCTAATTCATTCACGCTCATCTTAGCGTCTTCTAATGCACGTTTAAATGGAACTTCGCAACGCGCAAGAAGATGTTTAGTAAGTTCTTGGAATTTAGCGCGGGTGATTGTCGTTTCAAAAGAAACAGGGCCGCTAGAAGACATACCGATGAATGGTAATGAAACTGTAGTTTCAAGAGAACTTGAAAGTTCAATTTTAGCTTTTTCAGCTGCATCTAAGAAACGTTGTAATGCCATCTTATCGGAAATGTCGATACCGTGTTTAATTTTCACTTCATTTTTCAAATAATCAGCAAGAACTTGATCCCAATCATCGCCACCTAGATGGTTATCACCAGCGGTCGAAATAACTTCGAATGTTCCATCTCCGATATCTAAAATAGAAACATCGAATGTTCCACCCCCTAAATCGAACACTAAGATCTTTTCAGATTTATTAGTATCTAAGCCATAGGCTAAAGCCGCGGCGGTTGGTTCGTTGATGATACGAACGACATCGAGCCCAGCAATTTGACCAGCATCTTTCGTCGCTTGTCTTTGGGCGTCGTTAAAGTAGGCTGGTACAGTAATGACGGCTTTTTCAACTTTATGACCAATATTTTCTTCGGCATATTTTTTCATGTAAGCTAAGATTTTGGCGCTAATTTCTTGTGGCGTAAAATCTTTGTTTTGTGAGACGATATGCACTTTTTCTGCTGTCCCCATTTTACGTTTGATCGATGAGACCGTATCTGGATTAGTTAAGGCTTGTCTTTTCGCCGCATTACCGACAATAACTTCGCCATTGCTTTTGAAAGCGACGACCGATGGAGTGGTCATCGTGCCTTCAGGGTTAGGGATGACTTTAACTTTGCCATCCGCTTGTAAGTAAGATACGACTGAATTAGTCGTACCTAAGTCGATACCTAAAATTACTTCTTTTGCCATAATTTAATTTCCTCCTTTTTTAAGCATCTAGCTTCTTTTCTTCTTTATCATTTGTCTTACTCTTACTAACTTTTACAAGAATTGGACGGAGTAAGTGATCGTGAAGTTTATAACCTTTCGCATTAACTTTGACGACTTTGATTTCGTCACTTTCTTCATCGCTCACTTCAATCGCATGCATCGTAAGTTCATCGAACTTATCGCCAACTTTAGCGTCTAGCACTTTGATTCCTTCCTTATCTAATAAAGTTAAGAGTTGATTATGAATGTAAGTAAATCCCACTAAATAGTTTTTTAATTTTTCATCTTCGACCGGGATTGATAAGGCACTATCGAAGGCATCTAAGATAGGAATGAGATCTTCTATGAAAGAAGCGCTACGATATTTGAGTGCATCACGATAATCTTTTTCGAGCGATTTACGTAAATTTTCCGTATCCGCATAAGACTTATAGTAAGCATTTTTCCAATGATGAACTTCTTCTTTCAAAGCGTTTAGTTCTTCTTCATGCTTCCTTTCTTTCTTCGATTTCTTATCTTCTTTTTTTAAATTCTCTTCTTCCTGTACTTCCTGTTCGAGCTTTTCTTCTTCCACGTTAATTCACTCCTTTCGTCGAAATAATGATCTAATGTTTCATTAAGATAATCGATAGCGCTTAACACACGGTCATAATCGATTCTTGATGGACCAAGCAAAGCGATGTGACCTTGTCCAACGCCTGGAAGATGAAGTTTAGAAGTAATAATTGTTAAATCATCATCTTCGCCGTAGACGTTGATATTATCGTCTTGTCGACTCTGATCATATATTTCTTTAATAATGTCTGGGGAATGTAAGGCGGATACCATCTTTTTTAATTTCGCTAAATCTTGACGAAATTCAGGACGTTCAAGTAATTTTTCTTGTCCGTAGAAATTTACTCTTGCACTAGCGAATTTAACAAACGCTTCCATGATGAATTGATAGACGAGACTAGAATCGAGTAAATAATCTTGGATGATTGGTTTTAAGGCTTCGACTTTTTCCATCAAGTCTTGAATTTTTGTTCCTTTGATTCTTTCTTCGATAATCTTGACACAATTCACAAGTGAATCAATATTTATTGATTCTTTTAAGACATAAGTCTTATTTTCGACGTAACCTTTATCAGTGACAAAAATAGCGGTTATCGTCTTATCATTAATTGGAATAATTTGTAAAGAGATAAGACTTTCTTCACTCGTATTAGGCCCTAAGACCGCACTTGCGAGGCTTGTCATTTCAGAAAGAATTTCGCAACTTTGAGTAAGAATTTCATCGATCGATTTACTTTGATCAGCGAAGATTTGTTGAATTTGATATTTAAATTCATCATCTAAGCTATGATCTCTTAAATTTTCGACGTAATAACGATATCCTTTCGAAGATGGCACTCTTCCTGAAGAAGTATGCATCTTTTCGATGAGCCCTCTTTCTTCCAAGGCTTTCATTTCATTACGAATTGTCGCCGAACTATAATCTAGCCCATACACTTCTAAAAGCGTATTAGAGCCGACTGGTTCGCACGTTTTGATGAACGTTTCGACGATCATTTTGAGAATTTGGTCTTGTCTAGATAGTTTCATACATTCCTTTTTAGCACTCTTAATTCTTAAGTGCTACCACTAATTATAGTAAACTTTTTAGCAGTGTCAACAAAAAAGTGCTAAATTTTTCATCTAGCACTTATTTTTCTTATTAATATATTTATATTAGTGTGCGATTTGAGTTTCTTTTCTTGATAAATCTTCGTTAAATTTGCGGTTGAATAAATAATAGATACCATAAATCGCTGGCATTCCTAAATTCGTTTCTAAACAGGAATTAACTAATAAAGTTCTAATCGATTCTTCATTCATCGGACGAATACCATTGATAAGCAAAGAAAATTCCCAGCCAAATTGAACGAAGAAACCAATTAAGAATAAAGTGATGACGTTAACGAATGGTTTTTTAGCTCTTAACAAGAAGAAAATTAGAATTAGATAAGAAACGACTAAGAATATGCCCATGATGCCATGATATTTTCCGGTCGTACGATAGGTTTCGATCGTGGCCTCGCCACCAAGTTCAGCAATCGAAGGAGCGATTAGCCACCACATCACGATCATCAAAATCCAATATTTTGCATACTTATCTTTCGCTATTAAGACCCAAATGAAAGCAAAGTTTGTAATACCATAAGACATAGACATCCAAAGTAGAACTAAGAAAGTGTTAAGTGGACCTTGTACTACCCCATCAATACTCACTGTGCGTGAACCAGCCCAAAGGTAAAAACCCCCATAATCGACAATCGTATATAAAATGCCACCAAAAAGAGCGAATATAAGTGTCGCATATCTTTTCTTCCAAATAAGAAAAGCAAGAAAAATAGCTAGGAAGACGCAATCGATGATAATGTAAAGTAAATTGAAATTACGCGTCGGAGTAATACCATTTATCGTCTCGTTTAAAACGCTAATAGAAGTATTCATATTTCTTTCCTCGGCTCTATTTTATATTTATATAAAAATTAAAGCAAATCTTTTAAAATTAAATCGAGAAGTAAAGAGCCTTCATAAGTTGTCATCAAAATGTCTTTTTTTTGTTCTAATAACTTCGTTTTTAAATAATGATTTATAACTTGTTCATATTTTCTTTTAGTGAAATTATCAACTTCATCGTAAATATTATTTAATGATATGCCTTCTTTCAATCTTAAACCGAGCATAAATTTATAAAATAATTGATCTTTCTTAGATAATTTTTCTTTTTTTTCTTCAGAAGTTATCCCTTTTAAATATTTAGCGATATTTTCCGTATTTTGAAAGCGACAATTATCCACGTAAGAAGCCGCCCCTGCCCCAATTCCATAATAAGGTAAGTTTTTCCAATACACTAGATTGTGTTTAGAAGTAAAATGCTCTTTAGAAAAATTTGAAGTTTCGTAACGTATGTAGCCATTTTTAGTTAAAGTTTCATAGATGTAATCGAACATCGTCCTCGATATATCTTCATCGCACTCTTTTATCTTTTTAGCATGAAGTTCTGAACGTTCTTCGATACTTAAAGCGTAAGTTGAAATATGTTCGACATCCAAAGATAAAATTTTTTCTACATCCGATTTTAAAATGCTCATACCTTGTTTAGGATAACCATAAATTAAATCGACGTTAATGTTATTAAAACCTAACATTCTCGCAAGATTTATCACTTCTCTTACTCTTTTTTCATCGTGATGACGATGCATATCTTTTAAAATGTTTTCGTCAAATGATTCAACACCAAAAGAAAGCCTATTAACGCCGTAACGTTTATATAATTTTAATTTTTCTTCATCTATCGAATCAAAATTACATTCGATAGTGAATTCATAATGTTCATCTTTTTTAATATCATCTAATTTCTTCAATAAAGGTTCAATTAAAAAAAGGGGTAAACAAGAAGGTGTTCCACCGCCGATATAAATAGTCTTTAAATATTTTATATTTAATGTATCTAATTCTTCATTTAATTTGTCCATGTATGAATTCGCTAATTTTTCTACGTAAAAACAATGTAAAAAAGAGCAATATGAACAAATATCTAAACAAAAAGGAATATGAATATATAAGGAAGTGACTTCATCACTTCTTTTCTTTATCGGCTTGTTTTTCTTCATAGTCCTTGATGGCTTCAAGCGTCTTTTCATCTTCAATTGGCTCTAAGATACGACTTAATTCATCTTCGGCAATCTTTTCTTCATCGATGCGATTTTCAATTTTCGGCGCGCGATTACGGAAAAAGAATCGATAAAGTAAATAAGCGATCGCTCCAATGACGATGACTCCAATAACGATAAAAAGGATGATGAAACCAGGATTATCGTACCAATCTAACGTTAATAAAACATCTAAAGACATAAATTATTTTCCTCACTTCTAACGTTTTTTCGGCGTATAAATATATTTATTTTTAATTTTTTGTTTTTCATAATATCCTTCGCTTACAAGCGTATCCATCGAAGTTCTTGCCGTCTCATAAGCACAGCCTAAAGTTTTCTTATATTGGGCGATTGTATAATATTTACCAAGCGTACAATGTCTTGCATAAAAATAAGCTTCGCCTCGTTTTAAACGTGGGTTAGATTCGAGAAGATGTTCTTCTAATTTCTGCGCATCTTTTTCATCTAAGCCTAACGCTAAGGAAGATAAATTGATGGCTTGATGCTCACTTGCATTATAAATTTTAATTTCTTCTTTCTTTTCTTCGGCCACTTCTTCATTTTTAAAAGGTACTATAACTTCTTCTTTACTAGGAGTTTTTTGTTCATTTTCAAAATCGAATAAAGAAGTAGGTTCACTTTGGACGAATGGTTTAGAAGGAACTTCTTCTAGACGTTCTTTTTTCACTTCGTTTACAGTCGTTTCTAAATATAATTTATTTAGATCATCTAAAGTAGTTTCAAGTTTCTTTAAAGCATAAAGTAAGAAATAAGTGACATCTCCACTTTTTTGTACTTCTTTTAATAAAGCATCAAGTCTATCGTTTCTAACGAATAAATCGACGATATTTAAGCTGAACGCTGATTCATCTAAATCAGAGGATGCAAAGATCGATAAAGCAAGTAAGATAGCCATTTCTTCGTTAAAATCAGCGAAAGGCTTTGCATAATATATGTAATAAGCAAAAACGATAGCTTTAAGTAAGGAAGCTAAAGCACTAGATTTGATAAAGTTCAGTAATTCGCCCATTGATTTTTCAAGTAATCTTGCGGGCATATAATCATAAATTTTATTGACGAGGACATTAGATGAAGAAGTTTTAGGATCGAAATAACGATATAAATAAGTTAGTTCATCATTTCCGCTCAAAGAAGAATATAGCTTTGCTAAATAGTCTTCATCAATCGCTTCTAAATAAGACTTTTTGACGAGTTTTAAAGTTGCATAAAACCTAGCGAGACGCATATGCTTTTCATAAGTTGGAACTGGATGAGGTGAAAGTAATTTGATAATTGTTTCATCATCAATTTCGATTCCTTCTACTTCGGCAAATTTCTTTAAAATATCAAAATCAAGTTTATCGTATAAATAGAAATAAGAAGAATAACGTAAGTTCTTATTTTTATTAAATTGCATCATATTTTTTGATAATTTTCGTTCGATTTGGTTAACTTGATTTTGCACGAGTCCACACATCGTAAGATAAAGTCCTTTTTGTTCGGCATCGTATAAGGAAAGAGGACGCATAAAATTTTCGCGGTAATCCAAAATATCATTCCAAAAATTATCCACTAGTGAGATACGTAGTTCACGTTTAACATCTTCTTTA
>CASFRI010000017.1 GCA_949297055.1 uncultured bacterium
AGGTTTTCTTTTAATAATAGAAAAATTACGTGGATATTTTTTAGCGTTTTCACGAATTTTAAGATAAGTGACAATTCTTCTTTCACCAAAGTTAAAAGGTAAGGAAAAATTTAAGACATTTAAAACTTTTAAATTTAATATTTTAGCAATGCGATGTTCATCTTTTTCGTCTAATTCACTAGCCTTAGATTTTAGACTCATAAGTAATCCATCAACTTTTACGAAAGGTGCGAGTAATTCAAGTTCAATTTTAGTAGGCGCAAAGGCTCTTGCAGTCACAAGATCAAAACTTTCTCTAAGATTTTCATGTGCTAAGTTTTCAGCGCGTCCTAAATAAGTTTTTACATTCTTTAAATTTAAAGTTTCAACAACTAAATTGATAAAATGAATTTTTTTATGATTCGAATCGATCGCTACACCATTCATATCATTAAAAATAATAGCTAAAGGAATGAGAGGAAATCCACCACCTGAACCTACATCTAAAACAAATTTACCGTTCAAATCCATATCTTTAAATGGATAAAGTGAATCATAAAAGTGTTTAATCAAGACTTCATTTTCTTCTCTTATAGCTGTGAGATTATATTTTTTATTTTCTTCAATTAAAAGGTTAAAATAAGTAATAAAAGCTGATTCTTGCTCCTTATTAATAGAAGGAAATATTTCTTTTAAAAGTGAAAAATCCATCAGTGATTACCTACCTTTTTTAAAAAGATTAAAAGTCTATTGATATCGCTTGGATTTATTCCAGAGATGCGAGAAGCTTGAGCGAGACTAATAGGTCTAACTTTAGCGAGTTTTTCCCTTGCTTCTAAGGCTAAACCATCGATGTTTTTATAATCTAAATCTTGAGGTAAGATAACACTTTCCAATTTCTTTAATTTAATAGCATCATGTTCTTGCTTTTTTATGTAACCTTCATATTTAATTTTAACTTCAAGTTTAACGATAGAAAAAGGAAGCATATTCAAGGCTTTTAACTCTTCATTATTTTCTACAATTTTTTCTAGTGAAACATCTTTTCTTCTAATAAGCTCTAATGCATTTACTCCGTGCGTCAAAGGCTCATAGTTTAATGAAATTAAATATTCATTTAACCAAATATCTTTTGGTCCAAAATGCAATTTAGTTAATATAGTATAAGCTTTATTAATTTTATTTTCTTCTTCTTTAAAAGTAGCGTATCTTTTCTCGCTTATTAAACCTAATTTATAACCATATTCTGTTAATCTAGTATCTGCGTTATCGTGCCTTAGCAAAAGTCGATATTCCGCACGGCTCGACAAAAGTCGATACGGTTCACTTATACCTTTAGTAACTAAATCATCGATCATAACACCAATATAAGACTCATCGCGTCCTAAGATAAATGGTTCTTCGTTTTTAATTTTTAAAGCTGCGTTTATTCCAGCCATGAGCCCAAGCCCTGCTGCTTCTTCATAACCAGACGTTCCAGCAATTTGACCAGCTATATATAAGCCATCATATTTTTTTGTTTCTAAAGTCTTTTTTAGTTCCAAAGGTGAAAGCGCGTCATATTCGATTGCATAAGCATATTTTAATATTTCAGCTTTCTCTAATCCTGGTAAAGAATGGACCATATCAACTTGAACTTTTTCGCACATCGAAGTAGCGAATCCTTGTAAATAAATAGAATGTAAATCGTGGCCTTCTGGTTCTAAAAATAATTGGTGCCTTTCGTGACTTGGAAATTGGACAACTTTCGCTTCAATTGAAGGACAATATCTTGGACCAATGCCTTTAACATTTCCGCTATATAAAGCAGTTTCATTTAGATGTTCATTGATGATATCGTGTGTCTTTTTTGTCGTATAAATTAAATAACATGGATATTGTTCGTCAATCGGAATAAAAGTATTAGTTTCATAAGAGAACGCTAATGGTTCGTCCGTGCCTAATTCTATTTTAGCTCTGCTAAAATCGATAGACTCTTTTTTAATTCTAGGTGGAGTTCCAGTTTTTAATCGAATTATTTCAAGTCCCATTTCTTTAAGACAATGAGAAATTTCTTTAACTGTCTTTTCTCCATCAGGCCCACCTTCATGGCGATGAAGTCCGACTAAAATTTCTGCATTCGCATAAGTACCTAACGCTAAAATTGTCGCGTTCGAATAAAATTTTCTTCCATCGTTTAAGATGACACCTAAAACTTTATGTTCATCATAAATTAATTCAGTGACCGCTCCGTCTAGATAAGTAAGATTTTCTTGTTTCATTATCTTATCTTGCATAATTTTACGATATAAAGCACGATCATTTTGCGAACGAAGCGCCCATACACCAGGTCCTTTCCCACGGTTGAGCATTTTCATTTGCATGTAACGATCATCCGCACTCTTAGCCATTTCGCCACCTAAAGCGTCAATTTCTCTGACGACGATACCTTTTGCGGAACCACCAATTGAAGGATTACAAGGCATATTTGCTACATTATTAAAATTTAAAGAAATTAGCAAAGTCTTCAAGCCCATACGAGCAGAAGCAAGACTTGCTTCAATTCCTGCATGTCCTCCCCCGACGACGATAATATCAAATTTATTTTCCATTAACCGACGCTGCCTTCCATATCAAGTTTAATTAACTGATTTAGTTCGACCGCATATTCCATCGGTAGTTCCTTTGAAAAAGGTTCAATAAATCCCATGACAATCATTTCTTTAGCTTGTTCTTCATTTATTCCACGTGACATAAGATAAAAGAGTTGTTCTTCATTAATTTTTGAAACAGTAGCTTCATGTTCAATATAACTACTGCCATTACCCATTTCATTTTTCGGTAAAGTATCTGATTTAGAAATGTCATTAAGAATTAAAGTATCACATTTAACACTAGCTTTCGAATGATGCGCACCTTTCATAATTCTTACTGTTCCACGATAATTAGAAGTTCCACCATTCTTTACAATAGTTTTAGAGATGATAGTAGAAGAAGTATAAGGTGCTTCATGAATCATTCTCGCGCCAGCATCTTGATATTGTTCTTTACTCGCTACAGCGACTGATATGCAAGTTCCTTTCGCACCTTTACCTCTTAAAACACAAGCCGGATATTTCATATTGACACTGCTACCAATATTGCCATCGATCCATTCCATCAAAGCGTTTTCATAACATAATGCTCTTTTAGTCACCAAATTAACAATATTTCTAGACCAATTTTGCACAGTTGAATATCGGCATCTGGCATTTTTATGAACAAATATCTCTACCACTGCCGCATGTAAACTTTCTTTTGAATAAACTGGGGCAGTACATCCTTCAACATAATGCACATCCGCACCTTCATCGACTATGATAAGCGTTCTTTCGAACTGCCCCATCTTCTCTTGATTGATACGGAAATATGATTGTAATGGTTTTTCTAATTTAACGCCTTTAGGAACGTAGATAAAAGAACCACCTGACCACACCGCTCCATTTAAAGCAGCAAACTTATTATCACTATATGGTACTAAAGTACCAAAGTATTTTTTTACTAATTCAGGGCAGACTTTTAATGCTTGATCAGTCGATAGGAAAATGACACCTTTTTCATCGATTTCAGTAAGCATGTTATGATAGACCACTTCCGATTCATATTGTGCACTAACGCCAGCGAGAAATTTTTGTTCCGCTTCAGGTATACCTAAACGATCAAAAGTATGTTTGATAGTAGCAGGTACTTCTTCCCAGGTATGACCTTCTTTTTCAGAAGTTCTAATGAAATAAGTATAGGAATCAAAATCTAAATTTGATAAATCTGGCCCAAATTTCGGTAAAGGCATAGCTTTAAAAGCGCGATAAGATTTAAGACGATATTCAAGCATCCAGTCAGGTTCATTTTTTAATTTTGAAATAGTTTTTACTACTTCTTCATTTAATCCAACGCCAGTAGACGTGACAGGTTTTACATCGTCATTAAACCCATAGGCATAAACTTCATCTTTTTTATTCTTAACATCATTTGCCATCTTGTTCAATGGCCTCCTTTAGAGCATTCCAACCAATTGTCGCGCATTTGATACGAGCGGCTTGTTTATGAGTATTTTTAAATGCATTAGCCTCATCGAGAATGTCACTATCGAAAGGTTTTTCAAAAATCATATTGAAATATGATTCTAAAATGTTTTTTGCTTCTTCGATTGTTTTGCCAATTACTAAATCGCACATAATATCAGTTGAACTCGCTGTAATAGTGCACGCTACACCATCAAATAATGCATTCTTAACAACATTACCTTCTATTTCAATATAAAGAGTAATATCATCAATACAATTTTCTGAATCCTTATGAATTTGAATGTAACTAGACAAGTCATTTGGCACCTTACGGTGTCTTGGATTAGAAAAGTGATCCATGATAATGGATCTCATCATATGTTCATCAAGAGAAATAGGCATCTAAAAATCCCTCACTTCCATCTAATGCTAAGCAAAGAGCATCAATTTCTTCTTTCATATTATAAAACGCTAAAGAGATGCGCACAGTTGCTAAAGAGTGAAGATGATCAATTAATATTTTAGCGCAGTGTTGACCACTTCTTGTCGCAATTCCTTTAGAATTTAAATAAGTTGATAAATCTTGGGCGAACACATCCTTTATGTTTATAGTAATAATCGCACCTTCTGCATTCTCATTATAAATAATGATATTTTTAACTTTCTTCAATTTACTTATAGCATAATGTCGTAATTCGCTTTCACGCCTTTCAATATTTGTAATACCGTAATCATTAATAAAATCAATCGCGGCTCCCAAAGCAAATATTCCTTCAAGATTTAATGTCCCGGCTTCAAGTCTTTCTGGTGCACTTAAATAACGTACATCACCACAAGCTAAAAATTTGGCATTCATACCACCACCTGAAAGAAGTGGATCCATCTTATCTAATAATTCTTTTTTACCATAAATGACACCCAAGCCAGTTGGACCATACATCTTATGCGCACTGAAAGCTAAAAAATCACAATCAATATCTATAACATCTGTTTTCATATGCGGCACAGATTGAGCCCCATCTACGACAAAAAATGCTTTAAATTCGTGGCAAATGCGGGCCATTTCTTTAACTTCGCTCTTAAAGCCTAAGACATTTGTCACATGAGCAACACTGACAATTTTTGTTTTATTAGTAATAACTTTTTTTAAATTGTTTGCAGTTATTCTACCTTCTTCATCTAAAGGAATATAAACAATTTTAGCCTTCTTTATTTCAGCAATTTTAAACCAAGGTAATACATTAGAAGCATGTTCTGCTTCATCGATGATAATTTCATCTCCTTCTTCAACATATTTTAATAAGCCATAAGCAATAATGTTAATTGACATTGACGCACCAGCGGTAAAAACAATTTCTTCAGGTTTTTTAGCATTGATAAAGTTAGCAACTTTTTCTCTAACACTATAGACATAGTTATCCATATTAAAGCAAAGATCATAATCACCTCTATGCGAATTAGAAGTTTTATTAAAATAGTAATCCTTAATAGCGTCAAAAACTTGATAAGGTTTAAATGTTGTCGAAGCATTGTCTAAAAAGATAAGGGGTGAACCTTGCATAAGCTTATCTTTATCTAACATTGGAAAATTTGATCTAATTTCATCGATATCCATCTTTTTCATAAAATTTTCCTCAAAGAAAATAAAATATTTTCTTTTACTTTTTCATCTTCAATTTCACTAATAGCACCATGTAGATGAGCAAGAGTTAATAATAGCTTAGCTTCATCTTCTTCAACGCCACGAGAAGTAAGATAAAACAAGGCGTTTTCATCGACTGAACCAACACTTGCGGAATGCATAGCTTTAACATCGTCACAATCGATTGATAAAATTGGGTCCGCGCGACCAAAAGAATCGTCGTCGTAAACGATAATTTTTGCGACTTGTGAGACGCTAGCCTTATAGGCTTTTTCATAAATTTTACCAACACCAGAAAATCTAAGTTTTCCGCCTTTAAGCGAAACACCTAAATTAGTCATTGAAGCTTTAGCAAATTTATTAAGATTAAAGGAAACGTCAATATTTTTGTTATCATTTTCCTTTGCTACGCTTGCTAAAGTCCAATCTAAAGTTGAATCAATTTCACTTAGTTCAATATTAGCGTTTAAATTTAATAAACCATCGCTTAAATCAAAGATAGTAACGTGCATATAAGCACCTTCTTTAAGCTCGCCATTAAAAGATAAATCTTTTACTTCTCCATTTAAGACAATAATTAATCGGAGAATGGAATTTTTTTCTAAACTGAAATTAAGATTAGAAAACTTTAAAGGACTAATATAAGTTAAGACCTTTTTTTCGTTTTGCTTTACTATCAATCTAGAATTAGTGTTACTCATTTTTTTCTTTAGCCCTATTCTTTTTAATCGCACAACTACCTAAGGAAATAATTTTAGGTTTGACTTCATCACCTTTCTTTAATGAAATACCATATTCTTCTTCTAACCATCCGTAGCCTTCAGCGTCAATTTTTTCGACATAACTTTTATCACCTTCAAAGACAATTCGTCCGTCAACAATGATGACAACTTTGGTTGGTTTCACGATTTCATAAAGTCTAGCGTAATGCGAAATAATTAAAATTCCTTTGCCTGCACTTTGCTCTTTTTTAAGTGCTTTCGCAACATAGTTAATAGCGTCTACATCTAAACCACTATCGATTTCATCAACAAGATTAAAAAGTGGATTTAAGATACGCATTTGCATTATTTCGTTTTTCTTCTTTTCTCCACCGCTAAAACCTTCATTAAGCGAACGATTAACCATATCAAAAGGAAAATTAACTTCCTTAGTGGCATTATTAAGTAATTTGTAAAATTCTGATAATGAAATAGGTTTATCTCTTCTAGCGTTAATAGCAGATCTTAAAAAATCGGCAGTTGGAACTCCTGGCACTTCCACTGGCATTTGCATTGCTAAGAAAATTCCAAGTTTCGATCTTTCTGAAGAATTTAATTTTAAGATGTCTTGACCATCTAATAAAATTTCACCTTCGTCGACGTGATATCTAGGATGACCCATGATAGTCATTAGAAGAGTTGATTTACCATGCCCATTCGGGCCAAATAAAGCAATAGTGTCTCCTTGATTTAAGGTAAGGTCAATTCCTTTTAAGATGGCCTTCCCATCGATTGATACGTGCAGGTTTTTAATTGTTAATGTATGCATAATTCCCACCTCGCGTGATTTATATTTTATATAATCGCTAATGATTTTACCACTGAGACGATAAAAAAGTATATAAATAGTGTTGAGGCGTTATTTATAAATAAGGACTAAAAATTCTAATTGATATTTATATTTAAGATGTATAAAATAAAATACGCTATGCATACGAAGGAGGAATAATAGTATATGAAAAAAAGCAAGCTTAGTTTCGGCCTCGCTTTTACACTCTTACCACTCGTCGCGGTATCAGCGTGTTCTCCAGCAGTAACTCCTAACGATAAAAACATCGTTTCTTTTACTGATCCAAATGGTAACACTGTCGATATCCCAACCGATGATATTTATGCAAACTACAAAGTCGACAAAAATGGCGTCGAAAAATTTTATAATGCCTTAGTCGAAGTCGTAGTTCGTAACGAGATGAACAAAGAAGAATATGCGGATACAAAAGCGCATTGTGAATCTTTAGCCCGCAACCGTGTCGAAGGTTCAAAAGAACAAGCGCAAAGTAACGCAGAGGCAAATGGTACATCTTATGATGAAGAATTCGAAAGCATCTTGGATTCCAACAATTGTGAGGATGAAGAAGAATTATTCGACCTATACACTTATCAAGAAATGACAAGTGCTCTTGAAGACGAATGGTTCTCCACTGAAAAACTTTCTGAATTACTCGTCGCAAACGAAGGTTATTTTGCAACGGAAGTCCCTTATCACGTTCGCCATATCTTAGTGAATGTTACTGCTTCCATTCCAGAAGGATTATCCATTTCTACTTCGCCATTCACTTCACAAGAAATTACATCTTCTGAAGCGGCTAAATTATCGAACGTCGTTTCCGCGTTAGTAAGCGGTAATGAATCATTTGGTACGATTGCTTATCGTTATAGTGATGATTCAAGTGGTGATACTTCCAGCCGTAACAATTATGGTGATGTTGGTATCATGGGTCGTTCGACTTCGTTCGTCAACGAATTTAAATTAGGTCTTTATACCTACGATTTACTCTATCAAAACGATGCGACACGTAGTCAAACACTCGAAACTGCTTTAGGTTTAGATGAAATTTATCCAGATGATGAAATCGCTACTGAATTTACAAATATGGGTTTAGATGATATTGGTACTATCCCATATGGTGCAATTCTTAAACTTGGCCAAGTCGCTAATATTGAAACTTCCGATAACGGCGCACCAGTTAATAATGGCGTTACTTTATACTATCCACGAAACATCCTCTTCAATAAATATTTCAACAAACACAACGTTTCCATTATCACACCAAATGATGTCACTATTTCTGATGTCGATGCAAGTGGCCGTCTTACATCTAGCGAAGACTTCACCGGTACCTTAAATATGAATTATGTCAACAACTCAAAAGGACGTTTCCATCAAATTGCTGCTTTGGATAATCAATATGCTTTATGTGATGAACAAGGTAATGTTATCTTAGCCGTCCGTGCTGGCAGCGGTTATGAAGGCGTACATTTCATGGTCGTACAACGTAATTACTTAGACGAAGTTGTTAACGAAGTCACTTTACAAGAATATTACACGACCGCTATTCCAGGAGAAGAAGCTTATCCTACTACCGAAGATGGTCAAGATAAAGCGACTTACGTCAACTTCATCCGTGGTAATAATACAACTTACAATACACGTGCTAGCCAAGTAAGAGAAGCTATCATGTCTTATAATCCTTACATTACTGATGATATGTATTGGTCATTATTTGAAGAACAAAATGTCGTAATTCACGATGAAACCTTAGCGACCAAGATCGATGAATATCTTGAAACTCGTAAATTAGATGAAACATTCAATCGTGATGAAACATTCGAAGATTCTTGGGATGCTTACATTGATTTACTTAAAATTCAACAACAACTTCGTGGTGTCAATGATGATGGCGAACCAGTCAGATTAATTTCTGAAACATGTGCTGTTAAATTCCAAGAAGATCCTAACTCACCAGCCTTTGCTGAAGGAGGTATTTGTTATTATGCGCAATAAGAAATTATTTATCTTTGCTGCTCTAGCAGGCGTCGTCTTAACTGGTTGTTCTGAAATAAAAGCACATCCAGGTGATTACGATGATCCTATCTTAAATAATCAAGATGGTACAAAAGTTGATGTTGTTAACAACATCGCAAGCGTCGTCTACGATGCACTTGATGATGCAGGTACAACAAACGAACAAGTGCTTAAAACCTTGAAAATCGCACTTGCTGAATCAATCTTTGGTACCCCTGAAGAACTCGAAGCTGCTCATACTGGTGGCGCAAGTAGCGATGCATTTAAAACATTAAAAGAATCTCATGCTTATTACACTGAAGATATCGAAGAAACTTTATCTGATGCTGATAAGAATGCTTATTCCTTCTGGCGTTTAGAACAATTACTGGCTGAAGTTAAAGACCGTATTCTCGATGCATTCTATGGTCTCATCATCGGCGGTGATTATAGTGATGATTCTTTATTTAGTGAAGAAAAATTCGCTAATTTCATTCGCAGTGAACTTTACGTCGTTGAAGACCCTGCTACCGAACAATTCCCCACTACTTTCTATGAAGATGTTTTAATTACTCCAAGCAAGACTTATGAAACTATCGCAACTTGGGGTATCCACATCGATTATTATGAAGATTATATTAGACGTGTTATCATTCCTGATATTTACGTCGACTTATTAGCGGAACAATATCTCTTCGATGAAAACTATTCATCTTTAGGTAGAAGTTACGCGCGTAAAGTTAATTACATCGCTATTACCTCCAACGATGAATTCGCAAACGCTGCTCCTTATTTAATGCTTAACTTCATCGAACAAAACATCTTAGCGGATGAGGCTACAGCTGAAACTGCTAATTTAGAAATACTCGCTAATGCTTGGAGAGGTTACGAAGAAGATTATCTTGAAGGCGGAAATGAAACTGAACTATTAAATCTTTCTCTCGGTGCTGGTTCATTCCAATCCAAAACGACACGTGCTGAACACGGTTCTATCTCCTATTATAGCGGCACGCAATATGGTAACATTTTAGATGATTACGATTTAATCTACGAAAATGATCCGCAAAAGAATGATCAAACTGTCGAATCTGATTTCACAAATTCCTATGCTTATACGATTGAAAAAGGTCTCGAACTTAAGACGAGAACGATGCGTACTACCGATTATACGACGGATGGTTGGTTCATTCAAAATGGTGGTTTATCAACTTTACCTTCTTGGATTAGAACAAGATTATTCAATATCGGTGTCGCTAACGCCATCGATGATATTACCGATGAAAAAGATACCTCAGTAGAAGAAGCTGACCGTGTCACTTCTAACTTCGTCCGTAAAATTAATGGTTACTACTACTTATTACCACAAACGACACAAAGTGGTAGTGAAGATGTCGACTTCTTACTTTACGACAATGATTCTAAAACTTATTACATCATTCAAATTGAAGAAGCTGTTTCATCTTCTAAACTTAATCGTAATTCCCAAAATAATTACACCAACATCCATAACGATCATGGTGAATATATGGAAGAAGTTGCAAGAAACATCGCTGAAACTATGGCAGAAGGCGGTAGTTATGATGATCAAGCTATCCTCTTCTACTTCGAAAATATGGATTTACAATATTATGATGAAGATCTCTACGATTACTTCGTCGAAACTTTCCCAGATTTATTCGAAGACGATTAATTATTAACGTATTTACAAAAATGATGAGGCTAGAATAAAACTAGCCTCTTTTCTTTATTTTAGGAGTATAATTATATTATCAAATATAAAGGAGAAATAACTTATGGCTGAATATGACACGAATTGCATTTTTTGTCAAATTGTACAAGGTAAAATTAACGCATATAAAATCTATGAAGATAATCAAGTTCTTGCTTTCTTAGATACGAATCCTAAATCGATGGGTCATGCCTTAGTCATTCCAAAAGCTCATCACAATAACTTTCTTACTACACCAAAAGAAACTATGCATAAAGTTTATGATGTAGCCCAAAAGATAGGTCAAGCCGATATGAATGGTTTAGGTGCGGTTGGTATTAATATTCTTACAAATTGCTATGAACCGGCTGGTCAAAGTGTCATGCACTTCCACGTCCACGTCATCCCACGTTACCTTACAGGTGAACGTTATCAAATCGACATGAAAGAATGTCTCGATGATAAAAATTTACCAGCAATAATTAAAGTTATAAAAGATAATTTATAAGTAATTATTTTTTAATTTTTTTAGGTTGATAAAAACTACGATCATCGAACGCTAAAATGCGTTGTGACCATTCACCGCCCTTCACATCGTGGAGGGCTTTTTCAACCATCTCAAGTTTGGCATCCAAATCATCGATCATATTGAGCACTAAAGCTTCTTTTATCATTGGCTCCACTGGTGAACCATATTCTTTTTTGCCGTGATGAGCGAGAATAAGATGTTCTAAAACAAGACGAACTTCGTCGTTCACTTTTAATTCCTTACATTTCTTTGATATAAGCGCATGCGCGATGCTAATATGGCCAATTAAACGTCCTTCATTCGTATATTTTGCAATAATTGGACCAGATAATTCGATAACTTTACCTAAGTCATGCAAAATTGTGCCACTTAATAAAATATCGCTATCTAACGTTGGATATAAAATTAATAAGCTCTTCGCAAGACGCACCATATGTACACTATGGACAAGTAAACCGCCTGCGAATTCGTGATGGTTTTTAGTCGCTGCTGGAAAATTGATAAATTTTTCACGATATTCATCTAAAAGCGACTTGACGATGAGGTGATAATCTTCATCCTTAATTAGGTTAATGGATTCATCTAATTCCTTCTCTAAGGCTTTAAAATCGTAATTTGGGCGAGGAATATAATCTTCGATACGATAATCATCTTGTAAGACGTTCATAAGTTTATAAATTTTTAATTGCATTTGGTCACGATATAAATAAGTTGTGCCATCTACACGAACAACTTTTCCTACTTCCGCGACTTGATAATCGCCAGGTTCAACTTCCCATTTTTTTGCTTCTATCGTCCCGCTTTTATCTTGCAAAGTAATAGAAAGATAAGGTGAGCCATTAGAGTTAACACCTCGGACGACATTCGTCACTAAAAATTTTTCGCCATAAATTTCTTCATTCGATTCATAATCTTTAATCATTGAAATATTCCTCCATCAATTGGTGTATTACTTTTTGGTTATAACCTAAGCGCCTCATCGAGCGGTAAAATTTTTGTTTGTCTCCTTTGGCTCTTCTTAATAGTTTCGTTGCATCAAGACGTGCTTGATCGATATTTACTTCTTGCTCAAATTTAATATGTGAGAGTTCTTCATCCACTAAATATATTTTAAAGCCAGAATTTATTAATGAATTACGTATTTTATATTTCGCAAGTGAACCATATTTATCAAATTTTAATTTAAGGGTTTTAATTTGCTTTCTTAAATTTTCTTTTTCAATCTCTTCATCGAATGGAAAATTAGAATCGTTAAAAAAGAGAAATTTATCTGCTAGTTTCTTTTCACATTGTTTATATGAATAACCTTTAGATAAATAATAATTTAAATATTCTTCCCTTAAAGTTTTGTCGTCGAATAAATGTCTTTTATAATCTAATTCAAACATGATTTTTTTAATCTGTTCGTCATTTAAACCTTCTTTTTTCTTTAATCGTTCTTTAAAGTATGATTTAGAAACTTTATATTTACTTAAATATTTTATGTACTTTTTTAAATCGAGATAATTTTTTGTTTCTAACTTAATTTTTTTAATTTCAAAAGGCGACAAAATTTTATGGACGTAAAGACGGAAATTCAATGAAGTTTCTTCGTCACAAATAAAGTTTTGGCCATCGCTTAAATAGACAATATTTGTCTCTTTTTTCCGCTTAATCGCCACTATTTCGATATTACCAGTTCTTTTTAATCGCTCGTCCATAGACCTTCCTAATGCGTTCGTAAAATTTTTCTATCGAATAATCATCCATCTTCTTGAAAGCTTCATCTTTCATCTTTTCTAAATCTAACTTATCCATTTTTAAAATCATTTCTAACTTTTTAATGAAATCATCTTCATCGTAGAAAAAGAAACCATTTTTCCCACTTTCGATAAGATCATATAAATTATCATCATATCTAGCTAAGACGATACGACGCGCGGCCATAGCTTCTAGATAAGTTAAGCCTTGCGTTTCCGAAGTGGAAGCAGAAACGTAAATATCGCTTAGATTATAATAGAAACCTACTTCTTCATTTGGAACTTTACCTAAGAATAATATTTCTTTTTCTAAGCCATAATTTTTACTCATCGTTTTTAATTCTTCTTCGTGCGGACCACTACCGACGATCAAAAGTTTCATTTTTTCTAAAGGATGTAATTTACGATACTTCGCATAATTTGAGATGACGACATCTACGCTTTTAGCTTTATCAACTCTTCCTAAGCAAAGTAATACTTTCGTATCTTTATCAATGCCTAATTGCTCTTTTTTCTTTAATAACGCTGATGCGTCTTGATTTTCAGGTAAGAAACGATGAAAATCGATACCAGTAGGAATAATATTAATGTAAGCATTAACACCTATTTCACGCAAATAATTTTTAATTTTAGCTGACGGGGTAATAAATTCATCAGCCATATCAGCGATAACTCCCACGAACCACCTAATAGCGTTTTTAGCGACACGATCGAAATGACCTTTGAAGAAATCGCTAAAATAATAAGTATAATCTTCGTATTGAGTGTGATAAGTGTAAACAGCGGGCACATGTAATAAATAAGAAATGATACGGCCAAAAAATCCAACTCCTAAATCAGATTGAACATGTAAAACATCCGGTTTAAATTTTTTGATGAATGTAGTTACTTTTGAATGATAAAACCAAGTAAAGCGATAATTGAACATATTTTTCATCACGAGTCCTGGAATACGTACGATATCTTTTTCGTAAGTAATTTCATTACTAAATGGATTAGTCGTCACAATTAAAACTTCGTGACCATGTTCCTCAAAAGTTTTTTTCATGTATAAAGTAGACGTCGCGACGCCATTTATTTCAGGTGGATAAGTATCAGTAAAGACGACGATACGCATAATCTCTCCTATAATTTGTTATCGATATCGATTTCAGTAAAACTATTTTGCTTGCTAGCTTTTTTTACTTCTTTAATCTTATCTTTTCTCGTATCGACAAAATAAGCATCATCTTGGAAATTGATGATGAGCGAATTTTCATCCTCAATATTTTCCGAGGGAACTTTTCTTCTTCTCAAATGCAATTTTTCTTGTAAAGCACGCCTTGAAAGTTGCGAAGTTTCATATTGCTTATTAGAAGAAAGACGACGTTCTTCAAATGTGCGAAGTTGTAATTCCAAATAAGTTTGGCGAATTTCTTTTTTGTTCGTTTCCGCTTCGCTTGGACTCGCGCGATAGAAAGCTGTAAATAAACCAGCGAACAATAATGGCACTGTATACAAAGAGAAACGCCAAATGATGAGCGAAGCATTCGTAACTGCCTGAGTAGTGTAAAAACCAGCACCAGGATTTCCATCGTTATAAAACATGACGGAGAAGAAAATTTCTGAAATACCAGCCGTACCAGGAAGAGGCCAAAAGCCCGTGCACATTTGATGATAACTTGACATAAAGCAAGCGTCAAAGAATGAATTAATATTTGTATTATTTAAACCATCTAACGCTAAACCAGCGAAGTAAGGAATACAATATTTCGTTGTCATCATAAGGAAAGTACAAATGATAATTAAGAGCATAAAAGGAATATTAGATTGAAGACGTCTTAATTCAATTTTGAAGTTTTCCACTTGAATTCTAAGTGATTCTCTCGTCTTTTCAGGATGCTTAACAATGTGTAATTTTGCAAATAAATTAACACCATGTTTCATAATAAAATTATGAATATGACGATTATAAGACATTAAGAACAAAAGGCCAATTAAAGAGATATTAATAATAAATCCAATGATTGCTAAAGGCCAAACTGGAATTAAGACACCATTTAAAGAAAACGAACCAATCGAACTAATTAAATCGTATTTGAAAATGAATGATAAAATGCCATAAAGAATCAAAACGATTTGATAGGTAATAAAAGACATGACCATGATACTTGCAGCGTTAGAAATAGGCACGCCTTGCTTAGAAAGAGTACGAGTTTGGAAAATTTGTTCCCCAGTTCCAGCAGGTAAGACGCCATCGTAAAACATGCCCACTAATTTGTTAGCCATCGCTTGTCTAAATTTATATTTTCTCGTATAAAGTCTTGCATAACAAAAGACGATGAATGAATCGATAAGATAATGAAAAAATACAACCGCAGCAATGACTATAATCCATCGCCAATCCGTACTTGTGAATGCATTGACGACATCGAAGAATGTATTATATAAAGTTAAAGCTAAAGAAGCAGCAGTAAGAAGTAATATAATGATGATATAAAAAGCATATTTTGCGACAGGAGAAACACGTTTTTTCTTACGATTTTCTTCCCCTTCTTTTAAAGCTTCTTCAATCTCGGGATCCAAAGTTTCTTCTTCGTTTTTTGTTTCTATATTTTCTTTTTTCATTTGAAGCACTTTCTACTCTAGAAAAGATGACGGTCTTCCCCTTCCGCGTCTTGAATAGCTCTTACAACTGGCACGATAGCGAGAGGAAATAAAACTAAAACGATAAATCTTAAAATGTAAGTCCAAGAAGTGCCACTTACAAAATTCAAGTAACCAAAAAGAATAATGAAGACGTAAGCGAACACGGTCGTGATGCTTAAGGTTAAGACGATCGTCGCGATATTATTAAAAACTTCGATACCAAATAAGAAGATAAAGACAAGCATAACTAAATATGAAATTGATACAAGTAAAGCAAACACAAAACTTGTAATAGCAATTGGATTTAAAATAGAAAAGGCAAGTACGCCGTAATAAACAGTCAAATAAACGAACGCTCCAATCATCACTAACATGATGATAGATGAGGCTAAGGTGATACCAAATTGTTCATTTTTAGCAAAATAAAACAAAAGACCAGCAACAATTAAAAGTATCGAAGCGACGTAAGAAAAATAACTAAATATGCTTGCGTTCGTACCATAGATTGAAGAAATGATACCATCAACTAAAAGTAATGCCCCTACGATGATAGGGAATATTATTCCTAGTAGACGTGCTTTTGAATTCTTAATTAGATGCATGATTTTGCCTCTTATTTAATTTAACAAATTAACATTACTTTTGCAATGTTGCATAATTTAATTATTAAGGTAAAATTTATGCAATGAAAGACTACTTAAAATTCGTTGGAAATATTTTAAAAGAACATAAAGGACGATATGCCTTATGTTTTATCTTCCAATTTATCGCTGTTTTTTTCACTCTTCTTTCTACCTTTCTTTCGAAAATATTAATCGATTGTTTAAATGGTGATATTACAAATGTTGAACTCACTGGTGTGGTCGAACAAGTAATCGTCAACATTTTAGGTGGAGCAGATTTTCTTCAAAACAATTATTGGATTTTTTCAATCATCATCTTTACAGTTGGTTTAGCCATCTCTTCTATTAATGTTGTAAGAGCCTTGACTAATGCTTCTGTCACCGTCGGTATTTCAAAGAAAATGCGCGTCATGCTATTTGATCACATCCAGAGGATGCCTTTTTCTAAAATTCGTTCTTTTCAATCGGGTGATTTAATTCAAACTTGTACACGTGATGAACATATTTTAAGACGTTTTGCAGTGCAAGAAACTTTACTAATTACTTACACTTTATTTTTGATTATAATTTCTTTTCTTTTATTGCTATCAATCAATTGGATTATCGCTCTTACAAGCGTCGCTATTTTGCCAATCTTATTTATCTATTCTTTCTTCGTCATCAAAGTTGTAAGAAAAAGGTATCGAGCGACGGATGATTCAGAAGGATTATTAACTTCTAAAATTGAAGAAAATATTTCCGCAGTTAGATTAGTGAAAGCTTACAACAATGAAAATTATGAAATTGATGATTTTAATCGTTACCTTAAAGATTATCGTAAAAAATTTATTTCTTGGAGACTAATGTCATCTTTATATTTTGCTACGAGTGACATATTAGTGTTCGGACAAATTACTTTCACGACTGTGTTATCTTTATATCTAACTTTAATAGGCCAAGTATCGGTTGGAACATTTGTCATTTCATTTACTTTCGTCAATCTAATGGTTTGGCCAGTTAGAGATGTCGCCTCAACTTTATCAAATCTTGCTCGAGCGTTCGTAAGTGTCGATCGTATGAACCTAATTTTAAAAGAAAAGAAAGAAGATACTTTAAATGGAAATAAACCTGTCATTGATGGAACTATAAAATTTGATCACGTCTATTTTTCTTATGAAGATAATAAACCAATTTTAAAAGATATATCCTTAGATATAAAAGCTGGTGAAACTATCGCTATTATGGGTCGAACAGGCGCAGGTAAATCGACTTTTGCCCAGCTCTTAGCTAGACTATATGACGTAAATCAAGGTCACATTTATTTAGGTAAAGAAGATATCACTAACATTCAAAAAGATTATTTAAGACATCACGTCGCTATCGTCTTACAAGAGCCATTTTTATTTTCTAAGACTATCGAAGATAATTTAAGACTCGCAAATGATTGTTTAAGTAAAGAAAAGATGATCGAAGCCACAAGCATCGCTAATATTGATGAGACAATTATAGGCTTTGAAAAAGGCTATCTTACCCCAGTTGGAGAAAAAGGTGTAACTTTATCAGGTGGACAAAAGCAAAGACTTGCTATCGCTAGAACTTTACTCACAAATGCTCCTATTTTAATTTTCGATGATTCATTAAGTGCTTTAGATACTGAAACTGATTTAAAAATTAGAAGCAATTTGAAAAGAAGAGCCAATAAACGTACAACAATTATTATTACTCACCGTGTCGCTACCGCAAAAGACGCGGACCGCATCGTAGTGCTTAATGAAGGTCAAATTGAAGCTTTAGGTACTCACGAACAACTTCTAAAACAAGAAGGATTATATAAAAGAATTTATCAAATTCAGACGAGGATGGTGTAATTATGGCCTTTGCCTTTGAAGAAGAAGCATTACCGAAAAAATTGAACTTCTACGTTTGGAGAAGAATTTTAAAATATGCTTTAAGAAGGTGGAAATTAATTTTATTGTTACTTCTTTGCATTATTATCGTTACCTTCTATGATAGTGCATTTATTCCTTTGATGAATAAAGCCGCTATTGATAGCGTAGAAAATAACTTAACTGCAGACTTCACTTCTTTTCTTATTCCTGTCGATATTTATGGTATCAAATTTAGTGTAACTTACTGGGGTTACGTCTTCATCTTAATTGGAGGCATCTTTTTAAGATCAATCGCTATTTTATTCAATTTCTTTTTGATGAATTACATCGCTATGTGCATCGTCATGGATTTAAGAAGTGATGGCTATAAGCGTATTCAAGAACTATCATTCTCTTATTTTGATCGCACTCCAAGTGGCTGGCTCATCGCTCGTTTACAAAACGATGCTTCTAGCATTGGTGATCTTTTATCACATGGCTTAACGAATATGATTTGGATAGCTTTTGAAATTATTTTCACTTTAATTACAATGTTTACCGTCTCATGGCAAATGTCGCTTGTAATTTTTATTACTGTTCCTTTCATCATGATTATTTCTCCAATTTTTGAATTAAAAATTTTAAAGAAACATCGTCTAGCTAGAAGTGCTTATTCTAACTTTGTTAGATGGCTAGCGGAATGTATCGCTGGAGCGATGACTATCAAAACTTTAGCAATTGAAAATCAAGTAGAAAAAGAAGCCATTGAGGTAACTGAAGATATTCGCAAAAAAATGTTCGCAGGTCGCAAAGTTAATGCTTTCTTTCAACCTTCTATTTCCTTGCTTTCAAGTCTCGCTACTGCGTTAGTGATAACTTTTGGAATTTATGTCTTTAACGCAAATGAATCAAGTTACATCATTTCTATTTCCACCTTAGTGTTAGCCCTAGGCTTCGTTTCTAAAATTTATTCGCCTCTACAATCGTTTTTTGAAATATTTGCTGAATTTATGTCCGAACAAGCTTCTGCTGAAAAATTATTAAATTTGATCGACACTAAACCATCTATTGAAGATAGTGATGAAGTCATAAAAAAATATGGAACATTATTTTCTCCCAAAAAAGAAAATTATGAATTGATAGAAGGACATATTAAATTTGATCACGTATCTTTTTCTTATTTACCAGAAATTGAAGTTATTCACGATTTAAATATCGATGTTCCTAAAGGTACTTCATTAGCGATCGTAGGAGAAACAGGAAGCGGTAAATCGACGCTTGTCTCCTTATTAGCGAGATTTTATGAACCGACGCATGGAAGCATCTTAATCGATGGCAAAGATTATCGTACACGTTCTATTGGCTGGTTACGTACAAATATCGGTTTTGTCCAGCAAAATCCCTTCATTTTCCGTGGTTCTTTCAAAGATAATATCGCTTATGGAAAACTTGACGCAACTATAGAAGAAATAAGAAAAGCCGCGATGCTTGTCGATATCGATTCATTCATCATGTCATTTAAAGATGGCTATGATCACTTGCTAGAAGATGGTGGGAATGAATTATCCACTGGTCAAAAACAACTGATATCTTTTGCAAGAGCCATCATTAGAAATCCTCGCATCATGATTTTAGATGAGGCTACTTCAAGCGTCGATACGGAAACTGAACTTACTATTCAAAGTGCATTTAATATGATTTTAAAAGGAAGAACTTCACTTATTATCGCGCATCGCTTATCGACCATCGTAAATGCAGATCGTATCTTAGTGATGAAAGATGGTGTAATTGTAGAGGATGGAAATCATCATTCATTAATGCGAAAGAAAGGTTATTATCATCGCTTATATATGAATCAATTTAAAGAACTTACTATCGATGAACAAATATCGACTTATGAAGCTCAAATTGAAGGTATGAAATTAGATAATAAAATTTAATTTTCAGGATGAGTGACAAAAATAGCTTTTAAGAAAAGTAAAATCGCACTTAAAAGTAATAAACAAGAAGAAATAATTGGACCAAATGACATAGTAATATTTGTTCCTGCAAGCCCTTGCATCGAAAGAGCAATTTGGCGAGTGAAAATAATTAAGATGCCTGCGACTAAATAAATAAGAGCGATAATTAAGTCGTTACGCAATTTATCGCTAAGTAAGAAAGCACAAATACCTCCTAAAAGAGGTAAGACCCAAAAAATAAGTAAAACAACATTGAAATTAAATGGTTCCATAACTGTCACTGATTCGACTGTGCCACCAAAAATTAATAAATAAGAGGCGATGTAGACGTTTTGACCATAGTCAACGTACATGACGCCTGGCAAAAACATTAATAATGTAGAGATGACTCCGATGACGCCAAAAACAGTCATAGCAATTTTTTTCTTTTTATCGTCAATAGTTATCTTTTTCATAATTCATACATCCTTTCTTTTATTTTACACACTTTTCAAAGTGACGTGAACAATTTCAGGAGGACAACGATATCGAATTTGAAATTGATTACTCATCCCAATTCCAGCACTTAAAAATAAAGTAGAACTATGTTCTTCATAAGTTTCTACATACATCCCTCTAGTGTAATGTGGAAATAAGCCCTGCCCCATAATAACGGGCACTCCAATCCCTACCATATTAATTTGTCCCCCATGCGTATGGCCAGAGAAGACGTAATCGAATTTGTATTTCGTATAAGTTGGCATGAATTCAGGACGATGAGATAGCAAAATGTTAATAGCGTTATCATTCATCGGATCTTTTTTTAACATTTCATCTAAGAAAGGCGAAACATCATCGATATCGATATTATCATTTATTTTTTCTCGATATGGATCATGGATTCCATATATTTGTAATAAAGAATTATTGATTGTTAACGTAACACAATCATCTTCTAAAATATAAACATCATTTTCTAATAACAAATTTGTTAATCCTTCAAACATAGGGGAATAATATTCATGATTCCCACGGACGTAAATGATAGGAATTTCGCCAAAAGAATTTAACATTAAATCTATACGATTTAAATCATTTTCATCGCTAAATTGATCAATTAAATCACCAGTAAGAAAGACAATATCTTTATCGACACTTTCAATCATTTCGATAATATTACCATTTGGATAAGTTAGATCGTGATTATGAAAATCTGAAAGATGTAAGATGTTTATATCTTCTTTCACCAAGGGATGATTTACTACGTAATTTGTCACTAATAAAGTGTCATCGTGCCCCAGCCCAAATGATAAGAAGACGCTTCCTACGACGATTAAAAAGATTGATAAAACGCGAAGAAATATTTTCATTATTTTAACCATCCTTCTAGTTTATTAACGTCAATCTGGCAAGCTTTTTTCCAATCAATTGTTTTTATTTTTGAAGCACGTGCTTCATTAGTTAATAAAGATACATCGTGGATGTCATTAATTAAGATATCTTGTGCTTCTTTTGTTAAATATGGATTATGATAACTTTCTTTTTCGATGAAATATTTTACATTATTAAATTCTTTTAATTTAGCAATATTTTTATAAGCATAACGAACGTTAACGACATCGTCTTTTTCTCCGTGTATTATTTTAAAAATAATATTTTGATTTTTTTCCATAATTTTTGAAACACTTGTGAATAGAAAGTAAGGATGAATAAACATTTGTTTCAATAATAAAAGTAAGGCAACAAAACTATTTTTCTTACCGACGAAATCAAATAAAAATCTTTCATCATTAAAAGGAGAAAAAGCAACTACTTCTTTTACTTTATTTTTAGGAAAAATTAATAAACCGGTAATGATAGAATAAGCCCCATAAGAATGACCAAGTAAGGTAATTTTTTTATCTTTTAAATTAGGCTCAACTTTTAAAAAATTGAAATAAATATCTTTCAATATGATGGCTCCTTGACTCAAACTCTTAAAGTTTTTGCCTCCGCTTAAGCCCATTCCATACATATCAAAAGTTAAAACAATATAACCCATTTCGCATAAACAATTAATTAAGGAAGTGTACGCTAAATGGCCCGCCCCAATTCCGTGAGCGAACATTAGATAACCTTTATCTTTTTTCTTTCCTTCATATTTTGCAGCAAGAACACTAATACTTTTATAAGGAAAAGTAAAATAAGTTACGTTCAAATTAGGATAATCGCTTGCATCTTCATAAACAAAATCACTGACGTAATCAAATCTAGGTAAATTTAACGATATTAAAATCATCAAAGCGATAATTAGTAATGGAATAAGTAAAAGTAAAAACCATAAATAAATCATAATCATTAAGTATTATAACGTTATTAAGAGAATAAAAAGCAATGATTTTTATTCTTTTCTATTTTAGTTTATAATTTTTTACGATGGAAAATATTTTAATTAATAAAATTGCAAGAACTTATCCTAAAGTCAAAAAGAGAGTTTTTGAAATCGACTTCTTACGCGGCTTATGTATTCTTTTAATGATTTTAGATCACTTCTTTTACGATTGGTGTGTTTTAATGCCTTATATCTTTGGCCCAATAGAACAACCTACTTGGCTTGTAGAATTACATAACTTTGCTTATTTTTGGTGGACTTGGGATGTTAGATATATCACACGTTTTATCGTCGTTGCACTATTTTTCTTTTTAAGCGGTATATCTACTTCCTTTTCTCGCTCCAACATCAAAAGAGGAAGTATTTATTTCACCATCGGTGTTTTAATTTCTTGCATTACTTTCGATATTAGTCAAATAAATCCAAACATACAAATTGCTATGATTGTTAATACTATATTTACTTTCGGACTCGCTACTTTAATATTTGGTATATTTGAATATTTATTCAAAAAAATTATTAAAAACAAATTAGCGTTCACTATGACCTGTGTTTTATTAGGCTTAGCTATTGTTATTGCAGGTTATACAAGCCCAACATTTTTCAACAACTCAGCAAGTTTAAACGAATTAAACTTTTCCAACTTAATGACTGCAATATTTGGTTATGGTAGATTTGATAATCAAGCTGATTATATGCCTTTATTTCCTTATCTTGGCTTCATATTTTTAGGTGCAGCATTCGCATCCATTTTTTATGTTAAAAAGAAATCATTAATGCAACCACTATTTGATAAATTTAATCATCGCCCTAAAGATAATCTCGATTATATTGTTTGGCTTCCTATTAAAATTGGAAAAGGTGTTTGCGTCGTTGGAAGATATGCTTTTTTAACTTACATCATCCATCAAGCCGTCTTGATTATAATTTCTTCTATCATCATGCTTTCATTAGGGTATAGTTTTAATATATGAGAAAAAATTATGAATTAACGTTGTATCAAGCCTTAAGACGGACGGCTAATAAATATCCTAAATACCGTGCCTTAAATTTTGAAGGACAATTTATTTCATATCGCACTCTTATTAATAAGGTTGATTTATATGCTTCAAACATTAAAAAATATCAATTAGATAAAAAGGGTGTCATCACTTTATGTTTACCTAATATTCCTGATGCAATTTATTTGCTTTACGCCTTCAATAAATTAGGGGTGAAATTAAGTTTAGTCCATCCTTTGATGAATCCAAGCATCTTAAAAAAGACGATGGAAAAAACTTCTTCACGCGTCGTTTTCGTCTTAGACACTATGTATTTAAAATTTAAACATTTAGAAGATGATGAAAAATATAAAATTGAAATTATTCCATGCATCGTAAAGAAAGATTTAAATGTAATTAAATCATTAGGCTATAAATTAATTAATAAACATCATTTAAAATATAAAATCCCCTTATCGACTCTAAATTTTTCCAAAGGAAAAATATTACCTACTCTAATCGATGATGATATTTATAGTGAGCGATTTTATTTACAATCCGGTGGCACTTCAGGTGAGTCAAAAACTATCGCTTTAAGCAATTTAAACATAAATGCGAATGTTCGTTTTTTCTTCGATAGGCTTTCTTTAGATACACCTAAAAATAAATATATGCTTGCAGTCTTACCGATGTTTCATGCTTTTGGCTTATGTATGGGGATCCATGTAGCGTTATATTTCGGTGGCTGCGATATGTTAATGCCTAAATTTTCTAGTAAGAAAACAATTAAATTGATGAAGCAAAAACATCTTTCCTTCATCATCGGTATTCCCCTACTTTACTTAAAACTTATCAAAGATAAACATTTTGATGGAAGACATTTAAAATCACTTAACGTCTGCTTTGTTGGCGGTGATTTCTGCGATGAAAAAATTATCGAAACTTTCAATAAAACATGCGCAAAGCACCACTCGATGTGTCGTTTATACGTTGGTTATGGTTTGACTGAAGCAAGCGGTGTCGTCTCTTTAAACACTCACTTAGAACATAAAGAAGGCACAGTAGGTAAACTTTTAGATAATATCGATGTTCTTATTAAAGATGTAAGTTTAGATAAGATATTAACTGATGAAGAAGATGGTGAAATTTATCTTAGTGGCAAAACTTTGATGAACCATTATTTAGATGACGCAAACGACGATGCTTTTATCATTTATGAAGGGAAAAAATATTTTGATACTGGTGATTTTGGTCACGTGACAAAAGACCGCTTCTTAGTTTTCAAACAAAGAGTAAAAAACATTATTAAAGTCAAAGGCATTAACGTTTTCCCACAAGAAATAGAACGGGTTTTAAAAGAGCATGATGCAATCTGTGATTGTAAAGCTATCGGCGTTCAAGATGATGAATTTTCGCATAAAATTGTCCTCTTCGTCGTCTTAAATAAGAAATCGAATAAAACGATCGATGAAAAAGAAATTAGATTGCTCGTCGATGAAAAATGTGGAAGATATTCTTCCCCTCACATCATTAAATTTATCGATAAACTACCTTACACGAACATTGGAAAAGTTGACGTCTTAAAACTTGAAGAGATGTTAAAAGATTAATTCTTTATTTTTTAAAATTCCATATTTTTAGACTTTTTTCATAATGCTTTTTAAATTTTACTTGACTTATTAATAGTTAAATACCTCCAATAAATATTGTACAAAAGTTGAGATGATTTAGTAACGATTTTATCTTTAGATAAACAATATAATTATCTCACCTTAGTTTTTAGATTAAATTTACGACTTTAGATTGACACTATCATCATTTTTGGTTCATGAAGAATGATGAATAAAGTCATAATCTACATATGGGAACGTGGTCGTTCCAATATTTCTTATTTTTAAAGTCGCATCATGAAAGAAATAATTGTTCTCTTCGTTCGTAGCCACTAACATGTCAAAAGATATTTCGTTAACATCATCATTTGAGTCATAACTAATATTTAAAAATACCGTTGTGACATCGTAAATATCTAACTTTCCTTTCAATAAAGGATATGTTGGATCTAAACCTACGAGACGATGTTCAAATGGATCTAATCCACCCTTAACTCTTATATTTTCTTTTGATGATCCAATAAGCGCTTTATCAAAATGAATCGGATTGAAAGAATAAATGTTGCTAGCGATAGGTTCATTGCTCGTTGCTCTTAAAATATTATTTTCAACATCGACCATGAATAAGCCCAAATCTTCTTGGTAAGAATAAACTTCTAGATAATCGACGTTAACTCCTTCTAATGCAATACCATCTTCACTGACGTACATGACATATTTTTCTTCATTGTTATATCCTATTCCAATGTCGATAGTGTAATTTTTACAATTTAGAGTGTTAATAATATCTAATGCTCGGTAAGATTCCTCATCGGAACTTGGTAGAATCATTCTTCTTGGGGCTCTAGTTAAATATTTTGAAACAAATTTACAATCTATTAATTCAACTTCTTCACCAAAGCCTTCCAGTTCATTTAAAGAACCATTCTCATTTAAAGTGATGGAAAGTTCATCGATAGGAAAATCTAATACATCGGAACTTAATAAATTTTTTAATAAGTCGTAATAATCGACGAAAGTTTCGCTAAATTGAATATTAATTTCATTTAAGGAGACAATATTAATCATATCCGCAGTTACATTAGAAAATGGAGAAATGATGACATCATCAAAATAAGAAATTCCATCCACTGGTGCATCCACTATTTCATTATTGTTATCGATGTAGTTGTAGGCTAATAGTCCATTTTCATCTTTAAAATAAGACTCGTAATTAAAAATTAAATAAGGACTATATGAAACATCACCAAGGTAAGAAAAATATTGCCCATATTTTGATTTATCGACAACCTTTTCAAAATAGTAATAATCAATGCTGGATTTTTCTTTAGCGAATCCTTTAATTGATAAATTATTTTTTAAGGTATCTAAAATAATTTCTTTACTAGGATAAACTTGAATAGCAATTTCATCTTTTGCATTACCGTTTTCAGCCGTGATAGTTACTTCGCCAACACCATAAGTTTTTAAAATGCCAAATTCATCGATGGATGCGATGGATGGATTAGAGGTCGACCATTTAATTAAAGCATTAGTGGGTTCGCTAGAAGCTTTTAAATATAAAACGCTACCTTGTTCAATTCTTTCATTTTCTTCCACACCTAAAATATCGATGTTTTTAACTTCAAAGGTTGTCGTACAAGAAGTAACAAGTGTCAATAAACATAAGAAAATAGATAATTTCTTGCTCATAAGATTAAATCTCCATTCGCATCAAACTTTGGTAGATCAATCGAACTTTCAAAGGTTATGAGATGTTCTTCTATAGCGTTTTCTTTTTCTATCTTATATGAAATTAAATTGTAATCATCAAAAACATAAGTGTAACTTGTCATAAACGTTTCTATTCGATAGATACCTTCATCAATATCGAAGAATGTTTCTACGTTACTAACTGCATTTTTTAAAACATAGATTAGATTATCTAATGTTTCATTTAATCTCACGTAATATCTAGAAATATAAGGTACGGCTGTTTCCTCTAATTTTTCATTGAAAGCGATATTAAATGATTCTTCATCGGAGCAGATTTTTTCATCTTTAAAAGTTTCTACTATTTTACTGTCTTTATAAAAACGTTGAAAAGCAAAAATACGTTCTAAAATTAAAGGACTTTTTTCATACAAATAGACGTGTGATTCATTGTTATTCGCTAAAGTAATTTCATGATAAATTTGTTCTTGCTCATCATAAGAAGCTCTGACTTCCCCAACTAAAGAATTGTTCTCGTAATATTTACTATTGATTGTAATCGAAGATGGGTTAACTTTATCTACGATATCACCTTTTATAATTTCTAATTTACTTATGGCTAAATCGATAGGATCACTATTAGTTTCAAAAGTATTACATCCCACGATTGTAGTAAGAGAAAATAACGTCAATAAAAGTGATACTTTTTTCATTCGTTATTACCTCAAAGATGCTTCAAAGCATCGTGATTAATATTTAAATAATCACATGTCTCTAATAAAATTTCATATTCTTCATCAGTTAAATCATAATGTAGATAGTTTTTCTCTACTGGACAAGAAACGTAAAAAATTTGAAATCCATCTATATCAAGAGGTATATCTTTGTTACTTCCAAAACGATAAAACAAAATATCTTTCATAATTGGAAGAGGACAAGGATAGAACTTTTGTAAGTACAATATTTCAGTATAAAACGTACTAGCAGAATAATAACCATTTCGATATGTTAAAGCCGTTTCAACCATCCCATTATATTCCCAAACGAAAAGTCGACCTCTCATAGAATCGTAATATAAAGAATAATCAATATCTTCATAATGTCTTTCACCAAATATACCAGGCGAGCCCATCGCTTGAGAACAAGAAACAGTCATTACTAAAAATAAAGGTAATAAAAACTTAGGAGATTTCATTGTCTATTGCCTCCTATAATTGTTGTTGTTTTAACAGCATAGAAACCGACAAAAACAGAATAATTGTGAGAACCTTGAACACCAAAATCATCATAAACAATATCATATTCTTGAGCACAATTTTTAGGATCATAAATTACTTGTCCATCGCCATCTAAATTAGTGGGAATTCCGCTTTGGCCTAATTTATGAGACCAAGTTCCATCTGCGTTTTGCCGATAAAAATGATAATCTGGATGAAGTATATTGTTGTCAAACACCAAAGCAATTTTATAAAATCCTGATGGGCATTCTTCATATTTTTCTATTGGTAAAATTGAGTATGAATAATCTGACGCTCTATCAAATAAACAATCTTCTAACTCATCAGGAGTCGCTAGTTTTAAATTAACATTATTACATAAAAAATCTAATCCAACTTTCGAATTCAAAGCATAATTATAACAATTTAGTTGCAAAGCAGAATCATCATTCCATAACTCTGGAATAAATGGTAATTCGCTATCACCTGTCGGCATGTAATTTTCAACATCGTAAAAGGCAACATTTCCAATACATATTCTTCCTCTGTTATTGTTATTACTTGGCGTGATGTTAGTTTTTGCATAGATTCTTATGTGACTGGTGGGTTCATTAAATTTAATGCTAAAAAAATCAGGATTATTTCTATCTCTAGTCAAATTAGTCTCATCTGAAAGCAGATCTAATTTGGTAATCCAAGCACCATTTTTGTATTCTTGTAAAACCGCTAAGCCATTTGTATTGTCTAATTGCTCGGTTGAAAAATCTCGCCAATGAGCCAATTCGATATCAAGTTGAATAATTGGTGTATCAAATAAATATTCTATGTAGGCTTCATCGAAACCTTTTCTAATTGGAGACAAAACAATAAATTCATTATGAATATAGCCCGCTCTAAGTCTTCTTGTCGTGAAAGAAAAATTAGAAAGATTATGTTCAGCTACAATTTCACTACTACTATATGCATCTGGAAAGTTATATTCATTTGGAGCAATATTTGGTAGCCTAAAATATTCTGTTGGCATAGTGAGATTCAATGCAGATATACGATCTTCTATTGCTTTTAGGCTTCCTAGTGTGCCACCAGAGTCAATCTTTTTATGTTCAGCATGAACGAATATTTTATAATTTCTTTGTTTCAACTTCTCTTGCAAATTTTTCCACTCTGAAATGCTTAATGTATATGAGGTTCGTGATAGATGAACTTCTCTTTCTTCCCCAGTATAACTAACATCACTTACAAGTTCTAAAACAAAATAAACTTCATATGTATCTCGGCTATACCAATTTTCCTTGAATAAAGAGTCCCAATAAATAGTTGGTGCCATGTCAATATAATTATTACGAATTTGAACATTCCTTGGGGATATATATGTGCAAGCACACACGCCACCATCGCTATCGCCGAGTCTACGATAATTAAATGAATGGCGATGTAGAGTGTTAGGAAAATCTAAGGAAACAGCATAGTAAATTGCATTCGATTCAAAATTATCTAATGAAATATGAGACAAAGTCTTGCCTGTGGATTCTTCTCTCCAACCTGTATGAACGTAAATATCATTTAAATTTTCATCATAATCACAAGCAATCATGGCATGATATTTTTTATCTTCTACTGGGCCATACCTTGCGACAATTAAAACTGGTTTTCCTTCCTTTAATTTTTCTATTGTAAATGTGTCTGCATTAGCTTCGTCTTGGTAATTTATTTCAACATTTAAAGTAGATGAATTTAATAAATTAAAATAATTGTCAATTAATGAAGGAATCATTTTAGGCATTACACCGAAGTCAAGCGAATTAACATTCAGATTGGTTTTTAAAAAATTAATACCTTGATCGATTAATTTTAAATGAAAATAAGTATTTTTGTTTTGGCTAATAAAATCAAGATATTCTTCGCCCGTAAGATTTTTTACATCTTCGTCTGATTCAAAAAGTATGCCTGGCGATTCTGTGTCCATTTGCGGTGAAGATAATGATGACGAAAAAATGGATTTTTTGTCGAAATTTTCAGGAATAATGTCATCATTCCAATATGAATCGTAGTAAGATAAGAGCATTCCAATAGCTACATAAGTGCAAGAATTAAAAACGTTATTGCCAAAATTTGTTCTTAAATTTTTAAAATATAGAGGAGCATAATTATTTTTCAAAAAAATGTTTTCTTCGTTCTCACATGAATTAAAGATATCATCTGCTTCAGCAGTTCCTAATTTTGATCTAGATAAGATACCATAATCTACATTGTAGTTTGCATACGAAACAAAGGAAGATGACGTCAACAATAAACAAGAAGATAAAAAACATATTAGACAATTATTTTGTTTCCATTTTTTAGCTTTGAACATATTTTTAATTATCGCATGCAATGAGGAGCTTATCAAGATACCATTAGTTATTTGATACCGTTCGTTAACTTACAAACTCATTACAACAAATAGATAATTAATAGCGCTTTTAAGAGTTGTTTATGCAACTTTTTATTCAATGAACTAAATCACTTCTAAAAAATTAAAGAGTTAACTTGACGTAGCGATATTTGATTCGCTTAATTCTAAAGTATGGTATTAACAAAAGCTGTTAAAAGACGTATATCATCATCAAACATCATCGCTATCTACAATAACGATACTGGGATTAAATAGCAGTCTCGATTAATTGGGGTGATAGAATCACTCATACATATGACTAAGCCAGGTTTGACTTTCAATTTAAATTTATTTAAAACGGAGAAATTTTTATCTGGTTTATTTGGTTCTTTGCTCTTTTTAATTTCAATCGGATAAATTGCATCTGCAGTAACAATCAACAAATCAATCTCTTTTTTATCTATGTCTCGATAATAGTATAGGTTATTAATAGGCTTTCCACTATTATAGTAACTTTTAACTATTTCACTCACGACGTAAGTTTCTAAAATAGCCCCATCCATATTCCCAGACTCTAAGGTTTCGGCATTAGGCCAACGGCATAAATAACTAGCGAGCCCTGTATCCATGAAATATAGTTTAGGAGTTTTTACGAGCCTATTAGTAATATTTGAATGATACGGATGAAGGATGAAAATAACTCCACTTCTTTCTAAGATAGTTATCCAAGACTTAATCGTAGGAGAAGAAACACCAATTTGTTTGGAAATCTCATCGTACTTAAGTTCTTGACCTGTTCTAGCGGCAATAAAAACTAAAAAATCATAAAATTCGTTTAGTTTTCCAACTTGTGATAAATCTTTGATATCACGTTCAAGATAGGTATTTATGTAATCGCTGTAATATTTTTCTTTATCCACATCACTAGCGATAATTTTAGGCATCCCACCTTTGAAGATTAATTCATATATCTCGTTCGTATTACGATATTTATAAGGAACTTTTTTAAGGAAATCTACATCAGGATTAAACGTGCCATAATTTCTTTTTTCTATTTCTTGTTTAGATAAAGAGGACAATTCAAAGATAGCAACTCTTCCCGCTAAAGATTCGGAAATATCTTTCATCATCAAAAATTTTTGCGAGCCTGTAAGCCAAAATAAACCATTAGGATTTTTCCCTTCGTAAGATAATTTATCCACTATATCTTTTATTTTTTCTAGGATGGAAGGAACTTTTTGAAATTCATCGATTAAGATAGGAGGGCTATATGTTTCGAAAAATAAAGAAGGATCTTCTATCGCTAATTTTCTCGCTAATCTATCATCAAAACTAACATATTTTCTATTCTGTTCTTTGATATGATTTAACAAAGTGGTTTTACCAACTTGGCGTTGTCCGCAAACCATTATAACAGGATACTTTTTACTATTTTCTAAAATTATTTGTTCAATATTTCTGTCAATATACATGTAAATTCCTCCCGAGAAATATAAAGTCTAATTTTATTTTACTCGGAATTATTCAATTATCAATATCAAAACTTAATCAGCATCCCTAAAAGATTCCCACCTAGATATGTACGAATATTCGAACATCGTGTGCGAAAATTCGAACAGTTACTTTAAATATTGCTTATTGGATATTTACATCCAAATGAAAAAGAAATCGTTTTAGCAAAAAAGTATTAAATATTAATTAATATTTTCAAGTATTTTTATATTTCCTTATAATACATTCTTGTTAATTTACCATCTAATTCTTCAATATCTCCATAATAAATAAAATCCATTTTCTCATATAAATTTGTATGGTCAGTCACTAAATAAACTTTATTAATTCCTTTATTTTTTAAGTCACTAATTAATTTATTAATTAAACTTCTAGCAATACCTTTATTTCGATATTCCTTCGTAACATATAAAGCACAAATGTTAGGATATAAATCTTTCCTTTTATGAAAGTCGTTTTGAATTAAACCTATTCCTCCAATTATTTCTTCTTTATTATTTAGAGCTAAATACCATTTTGGATAAGCAATATCATTATTTAATGAATCTAACATACTTTTATAATACTCATCTTCACTAATTTTCCATTTATCACTAAACCACAGCGCGGCTTTTTTAATTAAATTTAAATCGTTATTAATTAAAATAATTTTGTATTCCATAAAATTAGTTTAATAAAGTATTAAAAATAATGCTATGTTAAATATATTAGATAAACTAAGTATTAATGTCGAAACAATAGAAGATTATAAAGATATCGAAAATTTATAGCAAAACAATTAAAGAAAACATATCGATAGAATATTATAAAATTCTTTCGAGTATACATTCTTTATTAGGTACGAACAAAATGGGGGTAAAAATTATAAACCTATAAGAAACAACAAACCTAAGCAATTATCTTTATTCAAAATCTTTGATTTTGATTAACAAAATTAATTAAAAAAATGTTCAAATAAATTCACATAAAAACGGTC